>NZ_PZKN01000005.1 GCF_003046795.1 Desulfonatronum sp. SC1
GGACATGGGAGCTGTCACGGGGGTGGTCATGGGGTCCTCGAGGCGGGAGCGGCCCGGGCCAGGGCGATCAACCTGGCGTAGACCTCCTTGGAAGACCATCCATGAGCCGTGGCCGCGACCCGAGCGGCCACCTGTTTTGGCGGGCCGGTCAGCATCTCTTCCGACAGCATCTGGTCCACAACCACGTCCAAAGTCTTCTCCCGAGCTTCCGGCGGGCCGACGAGCACGGTCATCTCGCCGCGAGGGTCCCACTCCATGTCCTGATGGCTTTCCAAACGGCCCAGAATAATCTGCTCATGCTCCTTGGTCAATTCACGGGCCAGGCAAAGCTCCCGTGGCCCCAGACATTCCAAGGCCGTTTCCAGGGTGTCGCGCAGCCGGGAGTTGCGCTCGAAAAAAATCAGGGTAGTGGCCGCCTCGGCCCACGAAAGAAATAGCCGTCTTTGGTCCCCGGCCTGTCGAGGCAAAAAACCCAGAAAGGTGAACGGAGAGGGCGGAAGGCCGGAAGCGCACAACGCTGCAACAGGAGCGCAGGGACCGGGAACCGGAGAAACCGGGAACCCAGCGTCCCAACAGGCCCGGACCAGCCGGTACCCCGGATCGCCGATCAGGGGTGTTCCGGCGTCGGAAATCAAGGCAACATCGTGCCCCTGTTCCAGAACGCTCAGGACCGAGGGAATCCGATCCCGCTCATTGTGCTCGAAAAAGCTGCGCAGCGTCCCTTTGGGCACGACGCCGTGGCGCTGAAAAAACAGCCCGGCACGCCGGGTGTCCTCGGCCAGAATCAGGTCCGCACCTTCAAGCGCCCCTTTGGCCCGGGGTGAAAAGTCACCAGGGTTGCCAAGGGTTCCGGCCACGACCCAAAGTCTGGGGGAAGGAAAAGGCATCGGGAATGTGCTCCAGTCGGTGTCCCTGGGCTGTGTGGATCACCGCGACCACGTCGAACCGGCATGGCCGCTCCCACCAGTCGCGCCGGCTGAGATAGTAGCTGGCAGCCCGGGTCAGCTTGGTGATTTTGGAGCGATTCACGCTTTGGGCCGGAGAGGTTCGGGCGCAAGCCCCACGGGTTCGAACCTCGACGAAAACCACGGTATCCCGGTCCTGACAGATCACGTCCACCTCGCCGGATTGGCAGCGCCAGTTGCGTTCCAGAATCTGAAAACCCAGTTCTTTCAGCAACTGAACAGCGGCGTCCTCGCCGATCCGTCCCTGGGTCAGATGTCCGGCAACCATAGCTGCTTCTGCCGAGCATCCCGGCCGGTAGCGGCCAAAACGCCTTTGAAGGTCAGCCGATGCACCGGAGCCGGTCCGAGACGCCGCAGGGCCTCCAGGTGTCGGGCCGTGGGATAACCTTTGTGGATCGCCAAGTCGTAGCCCGGATGCCGGCGGTCCAGAAAGGTCAGGAGTTTGTCGCGAAAGGTCTTGGCCAGGATGGAGGCGGCGGATACAGCCGGAACCGTGGCGTCCGCCCTGACCACCGCCTGTTGGGGCATGTCCAGCGGAACCCGATGAGGCCCGTCCACGATCAACGCGTCCGGGCACACTTTCAGGGTGCGCACGGCCCGGGTCATGGCCAGCAGGGAAGCCCGCAGGATATTCACCCGCTCGATTTCCCGCGGCCAAGCCAGTCCCAGGGACCAGGCCACCGCCTGATCTCGAACGGCACGGGCCACGCGCTCCCGAGCCTCGACCCGAAGTTTTTTGGAATCGGTTAGGCCGGGCAGATCGTACGATTCAGGGAGAATCACCGCCGCGGCCACCACGGGGCCGGCTAGACACCCCCGCCCGGCCTCGTCCAACCCGGCGGTCAGACCGAGGCCGCGCGGCGCTTCTTCACCGACCAAAAGTCCGGGAAAAACTCCGGACAGTTGCCCAGTCGCGGGCCGATGCGTTGGCCCGGACATGAAAAACCCTAGTTGTCCCAGGCGTTCTTGGACTTGATCCGGCTGGCCTTGCCCCGGAGTTTGCGAAGATAAAAAATCCGGCTACGACGGACTCGGCCTTCGCTGAGAACTTCCACGCGCTCGATGAAGGGGGAATGCAGAGGGAAAATGCGTTCCACGCCGATTCCATCGGACATTTTGCGCACGGTGAAGGTGGCGTTGGTGGTGCCGCGATGCCGACAGAGCACCACACCTTCGAACATCTGAATCCGTTCTTTGTCACCCTCGATGATCCGGACATGCACCTTGACCGTATCTCCGGCCTTGAACTGCGGGATGTCCATTCGCATCTGGGAATATTCGATCTTTTTCATCAAATCCATGACCAAGTCTCCTTATGAATCAAGTAAATGTATTGCGGCCGAACGAAGCCGGACGAAACGGGGCAGGACATCAGCCGTTGTCGCCCAGTATCCGATCTAGCATAATGGCCGCCGCGGCGCGTACCGAAAGATGGTTGTAGTCGCTGAAACAGCGCACCGGGCGCAGTGTTCCGACGCAGTGTTCCAGTACCTCCTGGGCCAACCCGTACCCCGTGCCCAGGACCAGTAAAACCGGCTGGTCCTCCAGCAGGTCGCGAGTCTGGGGATAGGTCATGCTCCCCGCGCCCTGGGCCGAAGTGGCCACCAGCACCGGCCGCTTGCCACACCGTTCGGCCACCGCGTCAGCGGCCTGCTCCAGGCCGTCCACGACGCTCACCAAGCGCAACGCCTCCCCCCGATCCGGGTTTGCCGCGGCCCCTGGCCCGCTCAGCCAGTGGCCCAGCAGACGATTGGCCAACTGCTGTTGGTCCCGCAAGGGGGTGCAGATGAAATAGCCGCCCAGGCCGTATGTACGAGAACAGCGGGCAATATCGTGGATGTCCAGATTTGTCAAAGAAACCGCCCCGCTCTGCCCGAACTTGTTCAGAACCGGAGCATGGACCAAGGCCAGGAAACAGTTTCTGGCCGCCAGTCGCCGCCCCTTGGCCAACTCCCGCAAGGTCCGGATGTCTCCTGGCTCCAGCGCGGCCCTGGGCAACAGGTCCGGGCGCGATTCCAGGGTTGTCCGCAAAGACTCCTCTCGTCGCCAGGCCGCGACCTTGGCATGATCCCCGGACAGAAGAATCTCCGGCACCCGCAAATCTTCAAAAACCTCCGGCCTGGAGTAGTGTGGATACTCCAGCAGGCCGCGCACGAAACTTTCGTCCGCCGAGGACTCCTCGTGGCCCATGAACCCAGGCAAAAGCCGGGATACCGATTCCAGGACGTGCAGGGCGGGCGTCTCTCCGCCATTGAGTACCACGCCGCCCACGCTGACCTTTTCCAGGGGAAACAGGGACTCCAAACGGTGGTCGATGCCCTCGTACCGTCCACAAATCAGGGTCACGACCGGCTCTTCGGCCAGGGACGCTGCCAGGTCGTGATCCAGCGGTCGGCCCTTGGGACACAGCAAAACCATCCTGCCAGGCGCTTCCCTGGACGCTTCCAGGGACCGCAGGGCCGTCACCAGCGGCGGCAGGGTCATGACCATGCCCGGCCCGCCGCCGTAAGGCCGGTCGTCCACGCTGCGATGTCGATCCACGGCGAAATCCCGCGGATTGATCAACCGAACCGTGACCGTCTCCTGCTCCAGAGCCTTTCCCAGCAAGCCGCATTGCAGCGCCGAAGCGAAAAACTCCGGAAAAAGCGTGACGATGTTGAACTGCATGCCGCCTGAGTCCTGGTCCTTATCCTTCTTCGCCCAGATACAATTCCAGAAGCCCCGGCGGCGGATCAATGCGCACCGTCGCGGTCGTCCTGTCCGCTTCCAGAACGAAATCCTGGTGCGCAGGAAAGAGCACTTCTTGGCCAGACTCGGTGCGAATGCTCCAGATTTCCTGGCCGACTCCGGATCCGGCACTTGAGTTGACGCTCTCGATCCGGCCCAGCAGTTTGCCGGAAGGCAGCAGCACTCGCATGCCGATCAGCTCATGAATGTAGATGTCCTCGTCCGAACGATTGGGCAGGTCTTCAGGGCGCGCCAGCAACTCCGCCCCGCGCACCTGCTCCACCTCGTCCCGCCCCTGGACCTGGTCCAGGCGCAGCAGAAGCCGTGCGTTGTGCATTCTCCAGGAGGTCACGGCCACTGGACGCGGACGATCTCCAGGAGTGCGGCGCAGGTACAGACACGGAACATGAGCAAAAAAATCAGGGGAGTCCACGTGCACTTTGACACTGAACTCCCCTGCCAAACCATGCGGCTTGATCACTTCTCCGACCAGGACCAACGGCTGCTCGGGCATGTCGAAACCGCCTATTCGATGATTTCCAAAACAACCCGCTTGTCGGCCTTGGCCGAAGCGGCGGCGAGAATCGTGCGCAAGGCCTTGGCCGTCCGACCCTGCTTGCCGATCACCTTGCCCAGATCTTCCTTGGCCACACGCAGTTCCACCACGGAGGACTGTTCACCCTCCACCAGGGAAACCTGCACGGCTTCGGGTTGATCCACCAAGGACGTGGCAATGTACTCGATGAGTTCCTTCATGCCGTCTTCACTCCGTAAAAGCTCATCGACGTGGAACAGTTCAAAAAAACGTCTGGGCCCGCGACGTATGAAACATGCGGACGACAAACGTTTTTCAACGAACCGCTAGGCCTGGGTTTGATTGAAGCCTACCTTGGTCAGCAGCGAGCGAACCGTGTCCGTGGGCTTGGCGCCCTTGGCAATCCACTCGCGGACCTTGTCCGTGTCGATCTTCAGTTCGTTGGGCTCTTTCATCGGGTTGTAGTAGCCGAGAAAATCCAAAGCGCGGCCGTCACGGCGGGTTTCGCTGTTCAGGGCGACGATGCGGTAAAACGGCTTCTTCTTGGAGCCCATCCGGGTCAGTCTGATTCTCATTGCCATTGCTGCGTTCCTCTCTTCAAGTTGATCTGAAATGTTGTCGTGAAATGGGAGCATCAATTTCCGCCGACGGATGATCAGCGGCGTTTTTTCTTGCGCCGTTCCTTTTTCTTCTTGGTCGCGGACTTGGTCCCGAGCTTCGGCATGCCCGCGGGAAGCCCCAAGCCGCCCATACCGCCGGGCAAGCCCATTCCTCCAGAGCCGGAGGGCATCTTCATCCCTCCAAGACCTCCTCCGCTGGTCATTTTCTTCATCATCTTCTGCATCTGCTCGAAATTTTTCAACAGCGCGTTCACGTCCTGGACTTTCACGCCGCTGCCCTTGGCCACCCGGAGCTTGCGGTTCGCGTTCATCAGCTTGGGGTTCTTGCGCTCCGCCGAAGTCATGGAGTTGATGATCGCCTCCATGCGGCCCATTTCCTTTTCCGGCATCTTCATCTCGCCAAGCTGCTTGCGCACATCGCCCATGCCCGGAATCAGCTTGAGCATGCCCTCCAGGGAGCCAAGCTTGCGCAACCGGCGCATCTGGACGCGAAAATCCTCCAGGTTGAACTCGGCCTTCTGCATCTTTTTCTGCAGGGCCTCGGCTTCATCCTGGTCGATGGAGCCCTGGGCCTTTTCGATCAGCGAGAGGATGTCGCCCATGCCCAGGATGCGTGAAGCCACGCGGTCCGGGTGGAAGGCCTCCAGGTCGCTGACCTTTTCGCCCATGCCCACGAACTTGATCGGCTTGCCGGTCACGGACTTGATGGACAGGGCCGCGCCGCCCCGGGCGTCGCCTTCCATCTTGGTCAGCACGATGCCGGACAGATCCAGAAGCTCGTCGAACTTGACCGCCACATTGACCGCGTCCTGACCGGTCATGGCGTCGGCCACGAAGAGAATCTCCTGGGGACTGAGAGCCTGCTTCACGGCCACCAGCTCTTCCATCAGCAACTCGTCGATGTGCAGCCGCCCGGCCGTGTCCACAAGGAGAACGTCCAAACCCTTGCGGGTCGCCTCGTCCCGGGCCTGGAGGCAGATGTCCACGGGCCGCATCTGGGCGGTGGAGGCAAAGGCCGGAACCTCCAGTTGGGAAGCCAGTTTGTGGAGTTGATCGATGGCGGCGGGGCGGTAGACGTCCGCGGGAACCAGGTAGGGGGAACGCTTCAGGCGGCGCAGATGCAGGGCCAGCTTGGCCGCGGTGGTCGTCTTTCCCGATCCCTGCAATCCGACCAGCATGATGACCACCGGCGGCTTGCCCTGCAGTTGCAGCCCCAGATGCTCCCCGCCCAGTAAATCGACCATTTCGTCGTGGACGATCTTGACCACCTGCTGACCGGGCGTCAGGCTGCCCAAAACATCCTGGCCCATGGCCCGTTCCCGGACCCGTTCCACGAAGTCCTTGACGACCTTAAAATTGACGTCCGCCTCCAGCAAGGCCAGACGTACCTCGCGCAGGCCTTCCTGGATGCTCTTCTCATCCAATCGGCCGTGACCGCGGATTTTTTTGAAGACGGATTGCAGACGATCCGCTAAACTGTCGAACATGGGGTATCCGGACTTGAAGCTTCAAGAAACAAAACGAAAACATATGCCAATATCGGAGAGCCGGACCGGAGTCAACCGCCCGCATAAAGCCGACGCAAGGTGAATTCGCCCTGCCGTTTTTGTAATCCGAACTTGCAAAAATGCACGTTTTTTGAAAGATTCCCAACGCGCAAGAGTTCGACGCGGACCCCGACGGCGGCAGGAACATCTTTGAAAACCTCTGGTTTCCGTCCATGGCACATCCGTTGCTATCGATCCTTTTCGTCGCCGGATTCCGCGCACGGCAACCCGGCAGTCAGATCCGGCGACCACGTTCGTCGCCCAGCCCCTCACCCCAAAACGCTCCCGCTTGGAGGAACCCCATGCTCAAGACCTTGTCCTCGCTGTCTTCCCGCATCACCCTGAGTTTGTCCACGCTGTGCTTATGCCTGGGCCTGTCCCTTGTCCTGACCGCCTCCGCCTCGGCCCAAACCCCGGTCCGCTTCACCCTGGACTGGAAGTTCGAGGGCCCCATCGCGCCTTATCTGCTGGCCCATGCCCGCGGCTACTTCGCCGAGGAAGGGCTGAACGTGACCATCGACTCCGGCACCGGATCGGCCGGGGCCGTGAACCGGGTCGCCTCCGGGGCCTACGACGTCGGCTTCGCGGACATCAACGCCATGATCGAGTTCAACGTGGGCAACCCGGACCAGGCCCTGAAGGCCGTGTTCATGATCTACGATCACCCGCCCTTCGCCATTTTCACGAAAAAGGAAAGCGGCATCCAGACCCCGGCGGACTTGGCAGGCAAGACCCTGGGCGCACCGGTCTTCGACTCCCCGCGCAAGACCTTTTCCGCCTTTGCCGCGGCCACCGGCCTGGACGCCGATGCCGTGAACTGGACCTCCATGGACCCGCCCCTGCGCGAGCCCATGCTCCTGCGCGGCCAGGTGGACGCCATTTCCGGCTTCTATTTCACCAGCCTGCTCAACCTGGAGAACCTGGGCATTCCCGCCGACGACCTGACGGTCTTTCTGTATCCGGACTATGGCGTTAATCTGTACGGCAACGCCATCATCGTCTCCCCGCAACTGGCCGCCCAGCCCGAAGTGGTCAAGGGCTTCCTGCGCGCCGTGGTTCGGGGTTGGGCTGAAACCCTGGAAGATCCAGCAGCGGCCATCGCCTACGTCCGCCAACGGGACGGCCTGATCGACGTGGACCTGGAAACCCGTAGACTGAAGCTGGCCATCGAGACCAGCGTGGCCACGGAATACGCCGCTGCCAACGGCATGGGCGACGTGGACGACGAGCGCCTGGCCAAGGCCATCGCCGAAGTGGTCAACGCCTTTGGTCTCTCCACAACACCCGCTCCGGAAGCTGTTTTCGACCGCTCCTTCCTGCCCGATCAAGAAACCCGGTCCATCTTCTAAGGGCGATCTTCCACCCCATGACATCGCAAGCAGATCACGCGGACCCGCACGGCCAAACCGGCCGTGCGGGCCTGTTCGTTGAAATAAAGGACGTCGACCTGGCCTATGGCGAGGACGCCGAAAGCCTGGCCGTCCAAGGACTGAACCTGGATATCCGCGAAGGGGACTTCGTGGCCGTGGTCGGTCCGTCCGGATGCGGCAAGTCCACCCTGCTCAAGCTGGTCACCGGCCTGATGCCCCCGACCCGGGGCGCGGTCTTCGTGGACGGCAACCGGGTCAACGGCACGCTCTCCTTCGTGGGCATGGCCTTCCAGAACCCCACCCTCCTGCCCTGGCGCGACACCCTGCGCAACATCATGCTCCCCCTGGAAATCGTGGAGCCCCACCGCGGCCGACTGCGCAAGGAAAAGGCCGCCTATCTGGAACGGGCCCGCAACCTGTTGCGGACCGTGGGTTTGGCGCCCTACGAATCCAAGCAACCTTGGGAACTCTCCGGCGGCATGCGCCAGCGGGCCAATCTCTGCCGCGCCCTGATCCACGATCCCCGCCTGCTGATGCTGGACGAGCCTTTCGGGGCCCTGGACGCCTTCACCCGTGAAGAATTGTGGTGCGTGCTGGCCGATCTGCGCCGCGCCAAGCAGCTCACCGTGGCCCTGGTGACCCACGATCTGCGCGAGGCCGTGTTCCTGGCGGACACGGTCCACGTGATGAGCAGCCGTCCCGGACGCATCGTGCACAGCCGCCGCGTGGACCTGCCAGGACCGCGCACCCTGGAAACCTGCTACGAACCGGCCTTCGTGGACATCGTCCACGAGCTGCGCGGCCACATCGAACGCGTGCGCTGCGACGGCCCCCAAGGAATAGCCGATGTCCCCACTGCGTAAGAACCTGGAGCGCTACTCCCCGGTGATCGTCACCGTGGCCATGTTCGTGGCTTGGGAAGCCGTCTCCCGGCTGGCCAAAATCCCCAGCTACATCCTGCCGCCGCCCAGCGAGGCCGTGATGGCCGGATACGAGTTCGCCGGCCCCATCAGCAAGCACGCCTTGCAGACCCTCTACACCACCCTGGCCGGATTCGGGCTGGCCGTGGTCTTCGGCATGCTCGTGGGCGTGATCATCGGCTCGTCCAAACTGCTCTACCGGGCCTTTTACCCGATCCTGATCGGCTTTAATTCCGTGCCCAAGGTGGCCTTGGTGCCCCTGCTGGTGATCTGGTTCGGGATCGGCACGGTCCCGGCGATCATCACCGCGTTTTTGATCTCCTTCTTTCCCGTGGTGGTCAACGTGGCCACCGGCCTGGCCACCATCGAGCCGGAGTTGGAGGACGTGCTCCGGGTCCTGGGCGCGTCCAGGCTCACCATTCTGCTCAAGGTGGGCATCCCCAATTCCATGCCTTATTTCTTCGCCTCCTTGAAAATCGCCGTGACCCTGGCCTTTGTCGGCTCGGTAATCTCCGAAACCGTGGCCTCCAACGAGGGCATCGGCTACCTGATGATGTCCGCCAGCGCCCGGTTCAACGTGCCCCTGGTCTTTGCCGGACTGATCGTCATCGCGGCCATGGGCATCGGCATGTACGCCATCTTCGCGGCCCTGGAAAAGCGGACCACGGGTTGGGCCTTCCGAAGCTAACCCTTCACCAAGGAATCGTTCATGACCACGGGCCACGCCGTAACGCCGCCCTTTCCCCAAGGCCCCTTCGTCACCCACGCCGTCTGCCAAATCTGCGGCAGGACCGTCGCCCCCAATGACATGGGCTACGTCTGCCCGGACCATGCCGGAGACCTCAAGGACGAGGGCATCCTGGACCTGCGCTACGACTACCAGGCGGCCCGATCAGCGTTCACCCCGGAAGCCCTGGCCCGGGGCCCTGAAACCCTATGGCGCTACCGTTCCCTCCTCCCCCTGCCCCTGGACGCCGAAACACCGCCCCTGACCGTCGGCTGGACGCCCCTGTACGAGTCGCCGCGCCTGGCCAGGCTGCTGGGCGTGGCCCGTGTGCTGATCAAGGACGAAACCCGCCAACCCACGGCCTCGCTCAAGGACCGGGCCAGCGCCCTGGCCGTTGCCCAGGCCAAGTCCATGGGCCTGACCACCGTGGCCTGCGCCAGCACGGGCAACGCCGCCGCGGCCCTGGCCGGCATGGCCGCGTCCATGGACCTGGAGTGCGTGATCTTCGTCCCGGCCTCGGCCCCCCAGGCCAAAGTGGCCCAATTGCTGGCCTTCGGAGCCCGGGTCTTCACCGTGCAAGGCAGCTACGACGACGCCTTTGACCTGTGCATGGCCGCCTGCCAGGTCCGCCCCTGGTACAACCGCAACACTGCCTACAACCCCTTCATGACCGAGGGCAAAAAGACGGCGGCCTTCGAGATCGCCGAACAGTCCGGTTGGGAGGTTCCGGACCGGGTCTTCGTGGGCGTGGGCGACGGCTGCATCATCGGCGGCCTGCACAAAGGCTTCGCCGACCTGAAAGCCCTGGGCCTGACCACCCGCCTGCCCCGATTGATGGGCGTCCAGGCCGCTGGCAGCGACTACCTCCACCAAGCCTGGCACAACAACGAAGACACGCTGACCAAACCCGCCATCCCGGCCCACACCGTGGCCGACTCCATCTCCGCCGGCCTGCCCCGCGACCGCCTCAAGGCCCTGGCCGCGGTCCGGGAAACCCACGGCGCGTTCATCAAAGTGGACGACCCAACCATCCTCCACGCCATCCCCACCCTGGCCCAAAACACCGGCGTCTTCGCCGAACCGGCAGGCGCCGCGGCCCTGGCCGGCGCCCTGACCGCGGCCCAAGCCGGAAATCTTTCCCCCGAGGATACCATCTGCCTGCTGATCACCGGCTCCGGCCTCAAAGACGTAGCCTCGGCCATTCAGGCCTGCTCGGACCAGAACCTTACACCGACGCCGGTGTCTGTTGGGCGGAGAGGTCTGGACCAAGTCTTGGATGTATTGACAGCGCGGTAGATCGATACGGTTGAAAGATGACGCGCAATATCTTTCCCCGGCGAACCTTGATGGACACCTGCAAAAACCTGTATAATCAGGCTATTATCCCTAAAGTGGAGTATCTATGAAACTTTACGCATTTGCATCAAAAAATCTTACGAATATCTGGGCAGGAGTTGGTGCGCGGATGTGGGCCGTGGCAGAGACGTCTGAAAACGATATGAAAACACGCACTACAAAGTCGCGTTCAATGCAGATTGGTGCGTCTGGAATTCTATATTGCAACGAAACGCATAGTTTTACTACACCGTTTCTAGTCTATTCGCCTCCTAATCCTGATCAAGTGGTAACAGGTATCTGGCCTGAAAGATGGAGGCTTCCATTTCGCATACTACCACTAGGAAATCCGGAACGTCAGATGCACAAAGATACTGCTTCGAAAAAGCTTTGAATTCTGTCGAATATGGGCCAAGGTGGTATCTCCGCAGCCATGCATATCACCGGAACCACCGTATTTGTACCGAAAGAAATTCCAGATGAAGATTGGGCCACTCTTCTCTCGAATTTGGCATCAATCTAAAAAACGTTGGCTTCGAAGAAATAATCGCTACTCATCACATCTTTTTCGTTAACCTGCAAAACGGATTTGCGATCCTCGAAAACATCGCAACAATCTTGCGCTCATCGTATAGAGTTTTTTCCATATTTATTTCCAAAGCACAAATCAACAATCATACGCGAGTATTAAATTTCATTTACAAATTGCAAGACATTTTCCGTTTTAACATCGTAATCTTTCGCAACCATTATCGCTTCAAAATCACGTTGAATTGCCATAGAATCTTCCACATCCACCGCACATAGCCAGCTAAAGTATTTTTAAATTCTCCTCACCACAGCTTGAAGGATATCCTGATGCGTAAAAACACGGAGATAACGGTTCTAAATGCAACAGTGCGGGTGCAGCGGATTGAGAGGGAGGATTTTATTTCCCTCACCGATATCGCCAAACACAAGAACTCGGATGACCCCCGTTTCGTCATTCAGAACTGGATGCGAACGCGTTCATCCATCGAATTTCTGGGAATTTGGGAGGTCTTGAACAACCCTGATTTTAACCGTGTGGAATTCGACACGGTTAGAAATAAGTCGGGAAGCAACGCTTTTGTGATGACGCCGTCCAAGTGGATCGAGCTAACTGGCGCCATAGGCATTTTATCCAAAGCCGGCCGCTACGGTGGGACGTATGCTCATCGCGACATCGCCTTCGAGTTCGCCTCCTGGGTTTCCGTGGAGTTCAAGCTCTACCTGATCAAAGAGTTCCAACGGCTCAAGGAGACCGAGCAGGCGCAGTTGGGCTGGGACATCAAGCGCAATCTTGCCAAGATAAATTACCGCATCCACACCGATGCCATCAAGGCGTACCTCATCCCGCCGGAGCTGACCGGCCAACAGGTCAATCTGGTCTATGCCAACGAAGCTGACGTGCTGAACATGGCGCTTTTCGGCATGACGGCCAAGCAATGGCGGGACGCGAATCCCAAGGAAAAAGGCAATATCCGCGATCAGGCCAACGCGGCCCAACTGGTTTGTCTGGCCAACCTGGAAAATTTGAACGCTCTGTTCATCAATGAGGCCGTTGAACAATCCGAACGGCTGCGAAAGCTGAACCGCATCGCCATCGAACAAATGGAAATCCTGACCACCGACCGGAGCATCAAACGACTGGAAGGTGGAGTCATCAATGCGTCCTCAAGGTCTGTAGATTAATTCCTGGTTGAAATATCTCAACAGCCCACGCACCGCATACAGCCAAGGAGCCTCCCTTGCACCCCGCCAAAGTCCACCGCGACCGTCTCCATGAACTGACGGACCTGCCGAACATCGGGCGGGCCATGGCCGAGGATCTTCGGCTTTTGGGCGTTCACCGGCCCGAACAGCTCAAAGGCATGGACCCGCTGGAAATGTATAAACGCCTCCAGGCCGTCACCGGCAAGCACCAGGATCCCTGCGTGCTCGACGTGTTTCTCTCCGTGACCCGGTTCATGAACGGCGAAGAGCCCCGGTGCTGGTGGGAATATACCCAGGAACGCAAACGGATGCTGGAATCTATTCGCTGAAATCCAGGCGGTGAGCGCCAACGGATCACCACGGCCGGATCACCCCGGCCCGCCCTCATCAAGCCATTGAGGCTTGAAGCACGTTCCTTCTGCTGGTAACTACCCGAGACAGCCTGCCTGAAAATCCATCCTCCCCGACACACGGGCGGCTCCGCTTTGCAAGCGGTGGACGACACGACACCAATCTCACCAACATCTTTACTGAAAAAGGAACTCATCATGTCCGCGGCCATCGATCTGACCATCAACGAAGCCGGGCTGGACCGGGCCGTGGAGCGGGCCCGGGAGCGCGGCGTCATCATTCCCACCTTTGCCCAGATGCGCGACCCGCAAACCATCCCCGCGGCCATGCGCGAGAAACTGTCCGGCCTCGGCCTCTGGGATCTGGACCCGGCCAACCTGTTCCGGATCACCTGGCGCAACGAGCCCACGGCCTCGGGCGGCGGATTCGGCGGAGTCAACCATCTGGTTCTGCCCCCGGAGCTGACCGGCGCGCCCTGCCGGATCGTGGTCCTCACCGGCAAATGGTTCCCCACGGGCGCGCACAAGGTCGGCGCGGCCTTTGGCTGCCTCGCGCCCCGGCTGGTCACCGGCCAGTTCGATCCCAGCACCCAGAAGGCGGTCTGGCCCTCCACGGGCAACTACTGCCGGGGCGGGGCCTATGATTCGGCCTTGCTGGGCTGCTCCTCCATCGCCATCCTGCCCGAGGGCATGAGCCGGGAGCGCTTCGAATGGCTGACCACGGTGGCCGGAGAGATCATCAAGACGCCGGGTTCGGAATCCAACGTCAAGGAAATTTTCGACAAGTGCCATGAGCTGCGGGCTTCCGGCGACGACGTGGTCATCTTCAACCAGTTCGACGAATTCGGAAACTACCTCTGGCACCACGAGATCACCGGCCCGGCCCTGGAAGAGGTCATGACCGGGCTGACGGACAAGCCCTCCCGGATTCGCGGCCTGATCCTGGCCACCGGCTCGGGCGGCACCCTGGCCGCCGGGGACTACCTCAAAGCCCGCTTTCCGGCCCTGAAAATCGCGGCCTGCGAGGCCGGCCAGTGCCCCACCCTGCTCTTCAACGGCTTTGGCGAGCACCGCATCGAGGGCATCGGCGACAAGCACGTGCCCTGGGTGCACAACGTCAAGAACACGGACATGATCCTGGCCATCGACGACGAGGCCCCCATGCAGCTCATCCGCCTGGCCAACGAGGAAGCCGGACGCGAGTACCTGACCTCCCGGGGCGTGGCCCCGGCCCTGGTGGAACAGCTGGACCTGATCGGCATCTCCGGGTGGTCGAACATCATTTCCGCGGCCAAGTTCGCCAAATGGTTCGAGCTGGGACCGGACGACGTGGTGGCCACCGTGGCCACGGACTCCATGGAAATGTACGGCAGCCGCCTGGAAGAACTGACCGCCGAGCGCGGCCCCTTCAGCTCCACGGACGCCGCCGTGGCCTTCGAACGCTACCTTTTGGGCCAGGGTCTGGACAACCTCCTGGAACTGAACCACTGGGACCGCAAACGCGTCCACAATTTGAAATACTTCACCTGGGTCGAACAACAGGGTAAGACCTTTGAGGAAATCCAGGCCCAATGGTACGACGAGAACTACTGGACCAGCATCCCCCGCCAACTGCCGGAGATCGACCGGCTTATCGAGGCGTTCAATGAGCGGGTGGGGTTGTTGGCGGATATGGGGTAGGAGCACGGCACCACCCGTAGGGGCACGGCGCGCCGTGCCCCTACGGGATGGCGCGTTACCGCATAGTTATGTTTGCCAAAGATATTTCTGCGGTCCCATTGCATGGGCACGGCGCACCGGGCCCTGACACATTGCACCCGCGCTAAAACCTTCAACCTCTTGCAGCACACCATGAACTTCATCCTCAACAACACCCCCACGACCTACGACGGCGACCCGGAACGCTCCCTGCTCATCTGGCTGCGGGAGGACCAGGGGCTGACCGCGGCCAAGGACGGCTGTTCCGGTCAGGCGGCCTGCGGGGCCTGCCTGGTGGAGGTGGACGGGCGGGCCGCCTTTGCCTGCGCCACGCCCATGCGCAAGGTGGCGGGCAAGCACGTCCTGACCCTGGAGGGTTTTCCGGAAGACCTGCGCCGCCTCCTGGGCCGGGCCTTTGCCGAAAAGGGCGCGGTGCAGTGCGGCTTCTGCACGCCGGGTTTTCTGACCCGGACCAAGCTTTTGCTGGAGCAAACCGCCGAACCCTCCGTCGAAGAAGTGGTCAAGGCCGTGCGGCCGCATCTGTGCCGGTGCACCGGGTACGTGAAGATCGTGGACGCCATTTTGGAGGCTGCCCGCATTCTTCGTGGCGATGTCTCCCCGCGTTTGGATGCCGACCCGCCGGTGCTCGGCACCAGTCCCGTCCGCTACGGGGCCTTTGAGCGGGCCGTGGGCAGTAAACTGTTTACCGACGACCTCCGCTTTCCGGGCATGCTCCACGGCGCGCTGCATTTCAGCGCCCATCCCCGGGCCCGGGTCGTGGCCATCGACACCAGCATGGCCCTGGCCGCGCCGGGCGTGGTCCGCGTGCTCACTTCGGCGGATGTGCCCGGAGAGCGCAGCGTTGGCATGATCGTCCCGGACTGGCCCATGTACGTGGCCCCGGACGAAACCACCCGCACCGTGGCCGACGTGCTGGCCTGCGTGGTGGCCGGGACCAGGGAGCAGGCCCGGGCCGCGGCCGCGTTGATTCAGGTGGAGTATGAAGTCCTGGAACCGTTGACCGACATGGAACGGGCTGAACAGAGTCCGATCCGGGTTCACGAGGCCGGGAACCTGCTGGCCGTGAAGACCGTGCGCCGGGGCGGGGACGTGGACGAGGCCTTGCGCGGCTCCGCCTTCGTGGTCACGGAGACCTTCCACACCGCGCCCATTGAACACGGCTTCCTGGAACCCGAATGCGCCGTGGCCCTGCCGGACCCGGACACCGGCGGAATCCACTTTTACACCCAGGGCCAGGGCATCTACCACGACCGGGACGACGTGGCCCGGGTTCTGGGCCTGCCCAAGGACAAAGTCCGAGCGACCATGGTGGATTGCGGCGGGGCTTTTGGCGGCAAGGAGGATCTGACCGTGCAGCACCATGCGGCCCTGGCCGCGCTGCTGCTTACGGCTCCGGTGAAGGTCAAGCTCTCCCGGCCCGAGTCCCTGCGCATGCACCCCAAGCGCCACCCCATGCGCCTGGCCTATGCCGCGGGCTGCGATTCCCAGGGCCGACTTACGGCTCTCAAGGCGCGCATCCTGGGGGATACCGGAGCCTACGCCTCGGTGGGCGCGGCGGTCATGGCTCGGGCCGCCACTCATGCCAGCGGGGCCTACCACGTCCCGGTGGTGGACATCGAATCCCGGGCCGTGTTCACCAACAACATTCCCAACGGGGCCATGCGCGGCTTCGGCGTGAACCAGGCCGTCTTCGCCATGGAGGCCATGGTGGAACGGCTGTGCAAGGCCGGCGGATTCGATCCCTGGCAATTTCGGTACGACAACGCCCTGGACCAGGGCCGGATGGTGGCCACGGGCCAGGTGCTGGGACCGGGCATCGGTCTGCGGGCCTGCCTGGAAACCCTGCGCGAGCCCTGGGAGCGGGTCAAAAAATCCGGCAGGGCCGGCCTGTCCTGCGGAATCAAGAACTGCGGCATCGGCAACGGCTTGGTTGAAGAATGCGTGGCCCTGGTGGAAATCCACGAGGGCGGCCGACTGGTTCTGCACCACGGCTGGTCTGAAATGGGCCAGGGCATCCACACCGTGGCCGCCCAGTTCCTGGCCGAGGTTCTGGGCATCGACGATCTGTCAAAAATCGCGGTGGACTCGGACACCCGCCACGGAGCCGTGGCCGGAGCGACCACGGCCAGCCGGGGCACCTTTCAGCTTGGCCGGGCCGTGTTGGACGCCGCGGAAAAGATCAAGGCCGACATGGCCACGGCGGGCGGACTGGAGGCCTTGGCCGGGCGGACCTACGAAGGCCGCTACCTGTGCACGGACACCGCCCCGGGCGGCGAGCCGGGCACGTTTCGCAGCCACGTGGCCTACAGCTTCGCGGCCCATCTGGTGCTCCTGGACGCCCACGGCAAAGTCCAGGAAGTAGTGGCGGCCCACGACGCCGGAACCATGGTCAACCGCCGGATGCTGGAAGGCCAGATCGAAGGCGGGGTGCTCATGGGCATGGGCGCGGCCCTTTCGGAACGGCTCCGCCTGGAGGGGGGGCGTCTGACCTCGGACAAATTCCGGGACGTGGGGCTGCTACGCGCCGACGTCATGCCCAAGATCACGGTCGTCGCCGTGGACAACGCGGACCCGGAAGGCCCCCGCGGGGCCAAGGGCGTGGGTGAGATCGGCTCCATTCCCACGGCCCCGGCCATTGCCGCGGCCTATTACCGCTACGACGGCCTGCCCCGCCGAACCCTGCCTCTGGAGCCCCTGGGAGAACCAGTCGGCGTAACCGCACAGGATAGCGAAGGAGACACCGCATGGAGCTGCTACTGACCAATGCCCGCTGGCTGGACCCGGACACCCTGACCCTGCATGACGCCTGCCTTCGGGTCACGCCGGGATCTGACGGCGACCTGGAAATCCTGGACCGCCGCCCGCAATTCTCTGACAACCAGCAAGAATTGGACTGCGCCGGGAAGCTGGTAACCCGCTCCTTTGCCCTGGGCCACCATCACCTGTACTCCACCTTTGCCCGGGGCATGCCCGCCCCGCCCCGCACGCCCACCAATTTTCCCGAGATTCTTGATCTGGTCTGGTGGCGACTGGACAAACGGCTGGATCTGCCCATGATCGAGGCCAGCGCCCTGGCCACGGCCCTGCTCTGCGCCAAGCGCGGGGTGACCTTTGTCGTGGATCACCACGCCTCCCCCTTTGCCGTGGAGGGCAGCCTGGAGACCATTGCCAAGGCCTTTGACGCCGTGGGGCTGGGGCATCTGCTGTGCTATGAAATGTCCTGCCGCGACGGCGAGGCGGTCAAGGAGGCCGGGCTGGCCGAGACCGAAGCCTACCTTGCATCGGGCCGGATCGGTCAGGTCGGGCTGCATGCCTCCTTTACCGTGGACGACGATCTGCTCGCCCGGGCCGTGGCCCTGGCCGAGAAATACCGGACCGGGCTGCACCTGCACGTGGCCGAGGATCCGGCGGACCAGAACCACTGTCTGGAGCAACACGGAAAACGGGTGGTCCAACGCCTGGCCGACGCCGGAGCCCTGACCTCGCCGTGCACTTTGCTGGCCCACTGCGTGCACCTGGACGACACTGAGCGGGAACTGCTGCGCCGCTCCCCGGTCTTCGTGGCCCAGGCCAGTGAATCCAATCTGAACAACAACGTCGGCCTGGGCCGCTACGACGACCTCGGCCCCCGGGTGATCCTGGGCACGGACGGAATGCACGTGGACATGCTCCGGGCCCTCAAGGCCGCCTTCATCGCCGGACAGAGCGCCGAAAGCCTGGACTTCCGCGAAGCCTACGACCGCCTGCGCCGCACCCACGAATTGATCCGCCGCGTCAACGCGCCGGGCGACGGCCCCAACAATCTGGTCATCCTGGACTACGACACGCCCACCCCCATGACCCCGGACAACATGCTCGGCCATTTCCTCTTCGGCCTGGAAGCCGTCCACGTGCATACGGTCATCGCCCAAGGCCGAATCGTGGTCGAAAACCGCCGTCTGGTCAGCCATGACGAAGCGGACATTCTGGGCTATGGCCGGGAACAGGCCCAAAGGTTGTGGGAACGATTGGCGGACAGTTGAGAAATGCAGCATAGTGATCGATAATTCCAGCGTGGGGCTGGACATAAAAATCGCGTGAATCAACGCCACAACCGGAGAGTATTTCTGAACAGTCACATCTGAAATTGGAGGATCATATGGCCAAGGACTTTTTCGTCGTGGTCGAGAAAGATGAGGACGGCTTTTTTGTCGGTGAAGTTCCAAGCTTACGAGCCTGTTACGCGCAGGGACGAACCATGGAAGAGATGTTGCGCAACATCCAGGAAGTCATTGAGATGTGCATTGAAGAACCCTACTCGCAAAACGAATTCATTGGAGTCCAAAAGGTGAGCATTGATTATGAACCTTCCCATGCTCACGTCTGAAGAGGTTCTCAAGGCGCTGAAGAGGCAAGGCTTTTTGGTTGTCCGCCAGCGTGGCAGCCATGTCCGACTGCGTCATCAGGATGGACGTACGGTAACAGTCCCTTCTCATTCCTGTCAGGATGTCGGCAAAGGCCTGTTAAGGAAAATCCTGAGAGATGCCGAGCTTTCCTTTGACGATCTGTTGAAATGAGAAGGAAAATTTTGATTACCAGCCGAGTAGCTGAATAGAGAAATGACCATGGACCGCTTCCACCCCATCCCCCACGACCAACTTCTGGCTTCCATGCTCGACGAACTCGAGCACGGACAAATCCTGGGCATTCCCAAAGGCTGTTTCTTTCGGCCAAGCCCCGAAGATCCCTTCACCACGACCCGCTACGGCCAACGCCTGGAAACGCCCATCGGCGCGGCCGCCGGGCCGCATACCCAGTTGGCCCGCAACCTGGTGGCCGCCTGGCTGTGCGGGGGACGGTATCTGGAATTGAAGACCGTTCAGATTCTGGACGAACTGACCCTGGCCAGACCGTGCATCGACATGCGCGACGAGGGTTACAACTGCGAATGGTCCCAGGAACTCAAGCTGGAGCAGTCCTTTGACGAGTACCTGCACGGCCTGCTGCTGATCCTGGCCCTGCGCCGAAAAATGAATTTTTCCGCCGGCGAGGACGGACGCGATCCCGGTTTCATCCTGAACATGAGCGCGGGGTACGATCTGGCCGGGATTACCAGTCCGGCCATGACCCGCTTCCTGGACCGCATGGCCCACTGTCCGGAGGACATGGCCGAGGCCGCGACGCGCTTGTCCCGCGTCTGCCCCGAACTGGCCGAAGTGGACCTGCCCGACGGGGTCAGCACCAGCCTGACCATCTCCACCATGCACGGCTGCCCCCCGGACGAGATCCAGCGCATTGCCCTGCATTTCATCGAGGACCGGGGGCTGCACACCACCTTGAAGCTCAACCCCACTCTGCTCGGGCCGGAACGGGTCCGCGCCCTGCTCCAGGGACTGGGCTGGGACCTGGAGGTGCCGGATGCGGTTTTCGCCAAGGATCTGTCACTGGATCAGGCCCTGCCCATCATCCGCTCCCTGTCCGCCGCGGCCCGCAAGCGGGGCGTGGAGTTCAACCTCAAGCTGACCAACACCCTGCCCTGCGTGAACCGCTCGGCCTTGCCCGAGGCGGAACAGCAGGTCTATTGCAGCGGCCGCCCCCTGCATCCCCTGGCCGTACACGTCGCCTTGCTGCTGCGGGAACACCTGGGAGGGCAACAGGACTCCAAACCGGAGAATACCGGAGCAAACGTCGAAGGCTGTCCGCCCATATCCTTCTGCGCCGGGGCCGACGCCTTCAACATTCCGGACCTGTTGGCAGCAGGACTGGGACCGGTGACCACATGCAGCGACCTGCTCAAACCCGGCGGTTACGCCCGATTGCGTCAATACCTGGACATTCTGATGGAACGGGTGGCCGCTGCCGGAGCCGGAAGTCTGGAGCAATGGCAAGCCCGCGGCCCAGGCATCGCCGCCTACGCCCGGACCACGGCCACGGCCTACCGCTATGCCAAAAAGGCCAAGCCCCATGCGGACGTAAAAATCCCCCGCCCCTTGCCCCGCCGGGACTGCTTCACCGCGCCCTGCGTCTCTGTCTGCGCCGCTGGGCAGGACATTCCGGCCTACCTGGGCCACCTGGCGCAAAACGCCCCCCAGGCCGCGCTGGCCACCATCCGGGCCACCAACCCTCTGGCCCATCATCTGGGCCTGGCCTGCGACGCCTTGTGCCGCAATCGCTGCACACGGGGCAATATTGACGCGCCCCTGCGCATCCGGGAGGCCAAGGCCGCGACGGCCCGCATAGGAGGATATGCTTCAGCGAGTTCACCTGACCACTCGCGAGCCGCTAGCCAAGCCTCCGTGGCAGTTCACGGCCTGGACGCCCGGAGCGTTAGTTGCGCCGGGATACTGATTCAGGCCGGAGTGGACGTGGCCCTGCTCGTACCGGAGAACGCCCTCCAAGCGGATGAGGCCACACCCGCCAAACGCGCCCTGCTCGCGGACATCGCGGATATGGCCGTCTTAAGCCAATCAAACACTCCCCAGAACGAGACACTGTACGGGGCCATGGTCGTCATTGAGAGTGCAACCCAGGATCCTCATAAATGTGACCATATCTTCACCTTTGACGCCCCCCTGCCCACCGGTCCCGCCGGCCTGCCCAAGGCCGTGGCCATGGGCCGCGAGGCCGCGCAAGTCTATTTACGATCCAGAGGCTTCAGTCCACGGCTTACGCCTCGCCCCGACGCCGACGTTGCACCCCTGCGCCTGGCCCGGCATGTCCGCGATTTCGGCCCATACGCCGATCCTGATTCCGGGTCTCGGAAAGTCACCGACGACGAGGCCATGCCCTTGGAGGCCGCCCGCTGCCTGCGCTGCGACAGTCTGTGTGAAATCTGCGTCACGGTCTGCCCCAACCGGGCCATCGTGGCTCTGCCGTCCTTTCTCGGCCCCATTGCCAGGGGGAAAGTCCACCGCGGCCCGGACGGTAAGCCCGCCCTCCGCATCACGGAAAACCGCCCCCTGGCCGACTGCACCCAGATCGTGATCCTGGCCGACGTCTGCAACACCTGCGGCAACTGCGCCACCTTCTGCCCCTCTTCCGGAGCGCCCTTCAGCGACAAGCCGCGCATTCACCTGACCAGATCCAGCTTCGAGGACGAGCAAAACGGCTATTTCCCGGCCACCCAGGACCGAATGGAAATCCTGCATCACGGCACCCCGGCCAGTCTGATCCGCACCGCCGAAGGCCTGCGCTACGAAAGCAATTCTTTGACCCTCACCCTCAACCCGGATACGTTGAGCCCCATTGATGCCGACCTGCCCCCGAACTCGAACCAGGCCGACCTTGAACCAGCCATGGAGGCGGGATTGCTGTTCACCATGATTATGAGGTCGAAACTGGGGATGTTTGCAACATGAATAGCGCTTTTTTTTCAGAGAAACACTATCAACAAGCAAAGGCGTTCGGATTACAGAGTAAAGAGACGAACGAACAGCATCCTACTTGAATTTTCTCACGCATTCTCATGCTCCCATCCAATATACCAACTTCCCCAACCATCCTCATCCGCGGAGCCGGAGACCTGGCAACCGGCGTCGCCTTGGAGCTGTACGAGGCCGGTCTGCGGCATCTGCTTTTATTGGAAAGGGATCGCCCATTGGCCGTGCGGCGGCTGGTGGCGTTTTCCGAGGCGGTTTTTGAGGATCGGGTTGACGTGGAGGGGATTGCAGCCTTTCGGATCGACGCTCCGGACCAAGCCGTGGTAGCCTGGGCCAAGGGCGAGATTCCGGTTCTTGTTGATCCGGACATGGCCTGCCTGAAGCAGTTCCAGCCCCGGATTGTCCCCCAAGTCTTGATTGACGCCCTACTGGCCAAGCGCAACACCGGGGTGCATCGCGGCTTGGCTCCTCTGGTCATCGGGCTGGGGCCGGGCTTCATCGCCGGAAAGGACGTCCACTGCGTAGTGGAAACCCATCGCGGGCATGGCCTCGGGGAAATCCGCTATACCGGCTCGGCCTTTCCGAACACTGGCATTCCGGGCCCGGTGCTGGGCAAGTCTCTGGAGCGGCTTTTGCGTGCGCCCCGGGACGGCGTCTTTACCGCTTGCCGGGCCATCGGCGACATGATCCAGGAGGAGGAGACCGTGGGCCAGGTGGAAGCGCACGGGACCATCGCCCCGGTGACGGCTCAGACTTCCGGGGTGATTCGAGGCCTGCTGCGCTCCGGCGTCATGGTCGAAAAAGGTTTGAAACTTGGGGATGTTGACCCAAGAGGCGAAACATGGCGTTGCCGCCGCGTCTCGGACAAGGCCAGGGCCGTGGGCCGGGGCGTGCTGCAAGCCGTTCGCGCTCATCTGGACGGCCTCCGGGCCGGGACCGTTCCCGAGCTTGAGCCTCGCCTTAAGCCTGATTCGGGCCAGACCCCGCCGAAGTCCCATCCTGAACCATCAATCGTACCCATCCATCTCGGGAGAACCGGATGAGCATCGGACAACCCGTCAAGCGTCTGGACGCCGAGGCCAAGGTCACGGGCCGGGCCCGGTACACCGAGGACCTGCTCCCAACGGGCATACTCTCGGCCGTGTATATCCGAAGCACCGTGGCCCACGGCAGGGTCGTGGCCATGGATGTTTCCGCTGCCCTGGCCCTGCCCGGCGTGGAGGCCGTTTTCACCCATGCCGACGTGCCCAAGCTACTCTTCGCTCCGGCCGGCCATCCTTACTCCCTGGACCCGGCACACGCCGACGTGGCCGACCGGTTGCTGCTCACCGAGCATGTCCGCTTTCACGGCGACGAGATCGGCGTGGTGGTGGCCCGGGACGAACTCACGGCCCAACGCGCCGCGGCTCTGGTCGCGGTATCCTACGAGGAACTCCCGGTGCTCACCGATCCACGGGAGGCCATGGTCGACGGGGCTCCGGCCATCCATCCCGGCGGCAATATCGTCAAGCAAACCGGATTCAGCGTGGGCGGGGACGTGGATGCGCTCCTTGCCCAGGCCGACGTGGTGGTGGAGGGCGAGTACCAGACCCCGGTGACCCAGCATTGCCACATGGAACCCGTGGTGGCCCACGCCTATATGGAGGACATGGACCGGATCACCGTGGTTACCTCCACCCAGATCCCGCACATCTGCCGCCGGGTTGTGGGCCAGGCCCTGGGCATGGACTGGAGCCGGGTGCGGATCGTCAAGCCGTATGTGGGCGGCGGGTTCGGAGCCAAGCAGGACGTGCTCCTGGAGCCCATGGTCGCCTTTCTGGCCTGGAAGCTGGGCCGACCGGTACGCATGGCCCTGACCCGTGAGGAAAGCATGATCACCCGCACCCGCCATGCCATGCGCATCCGGACCAGGGCGGGTTTTGCACGGGACGGGCGGCTGCTGGTCATGGACATGGACGCCGTTTCCAACACCGGAGGCTACGCCTCCCACGGCCATTCCGTGGTCTCCGCGGGCGGGGGCAAGCTGTGCAGCATGTATCCCCACGCCGCGGTGCGCTTCCAGGCGGCCACGGTTTACACCAATCTGCCCATTGCCGGAGCCATGCGCGGCTACGGTTCGCCCCAGATCATCTTTGCCTGCGAATGTCTGCTGGAGGATGCGGCCAGGGCCCTGGACATGGATCCCCTGGACCTGCGCCTGATCAATGCCGGTCGCCCCGGAGACGTCAACCCGCGCTCGGGAAAACCCATCGAAACCCACGGCCTGGCCGACTGTCTGCGCCTGGGCCGGGAGCGGTTCCGCTGGGACGAACGGAGGGCCGCGGCCCAGGCCACTCAAGCTGACCCGGAAACACGCCGCGGCTTGGGCGTGGCCTGTTTCAGCTTCAATTCCGGGGTCTACCCCGTGGGCGTGGAAATTTCCGGGGTCCGCCTGACCCTGGCCCAGGACGGCTGCGTGACGCTCCAGTCCGGGGCCACGGAAATCGGCCAGGGCGCGGACACGGTCTTCGCCCAGATGGCCGCTTCGGTCCTGGACCTGCCCGTGACCTCGATGCGCGTGGTCTCCACCCAGGATACGGACGTGACGCCCTTTGATCCCGGGGCCTTTGCCTCCCGCCAGACCTACGTGGTCGGCCCGGCAGTCAAGGCCGCGGCCCTGGAACTGCTGGATCGAATTCTGAACCATGCGGCGCTGATGACCGGTTATCCGGCGCATGCCCTTGCGTTGCAGTCCGGCTTCGTGGTCGCGGCCCGTCAGCCCTCCCGGATATTCATGAGCCTGAACGAACTGGCCCTGGACGCCTATTATCATAAGGATCGGGGCGGCCAGCTCACCGCGGAGCGCTCGGTCAAGACCCGGTCCAACGCACCCTCCTTCGGCTGCACCTTCGTGGAAGTGGAGGTGGACATCCCGCTGTGCCGGGTCCGGGTCACGGATATCCTCAACGTCCACGACTGCGGCGTGGTCATCAACCCGGTCACGGCCCGGGGCCAGGCCCAGGGCGGCATGGCCATGGGAATAGGCTGGGCGTTATATGAAGAGCTGCTGGTGGACCCGCGCACCGGCCGGGTGCGCAACAACAACCTGCTGGACTATAAAATGCCCACCTTCCTGGACCTGCCCGACCTGGACGTGGCCTTTGTCCAAACCGCCGAGCCCTCCGGGGGCTTCGGCAACAAATCCCTGGGCGAACCGCCCCTGCTCTCCCCCGGCCCGGCCATTCGCAACGCGATCTGGGACGCCACCGGCGTCAAGGCCGACTTCATCCCCCTCACCCCCAAGGCCCTGTTCCCGCTGTTCCGGGACGCCGGGTTGCTGGGACCGCGCTGAGGACATCCGCCATGTACGCCTTTGAATCCTATCATCGCGCCCAAAGCCTGACCGAGGCCGTGGAGCTGCTGGCCGCGAATCCGTTCGCCCGGCCCATGGCCGGGGGGACCGACATCCTGGTTCGGTTGCGGGAAAGGCACAAGGAATACGCCGAGATCGTGGACATCCACGACCTGCCGGAGCTGGAGGGCATCACCGAGGATCGCGGCGAACTGCGCATCGGTTCGGGCACGACCTTTGCCGCGCTGATGGCCTCGCCCCTGGCGGCCCGCCTGGCCCCGATGCTCATCGAGGCCGCGGGCTGGGTGGCCGGGCCGCAGATCCGCAATACGGCCACCATTGGCGGAAACATCTGCAACGGCTCGGCCTGCGCTGATTCCGCGGCCCCGCTGTTGATCCTCAACGCCCACCTGGACCTGATCGGCCCGGAAGGCGAACGGCTGATCCCCCTGCGCGGATTTCACCTCGGTCCGGGCCGGGTGGAGCTGCGCCAAGGAGAAATCCTGCGCTCGGTCCGGATCAAGCCCGAACCGGGTCAAGGCCAGACCCTGGGCCTGGGCACGGCCTACGTCAAGTATTCCATGCGCCAGGCCATGGACATCGCCACCATCGGCTGCGGCGCGGGTATTCGCCTGCGAGACGGACAATCGGAGAGGCGCGAGAGGATCGTGGACGAACTGCGCCTGGCCTTCACCGTGGCCGCACCCACCCCGGTGCGTTGCCCGGCCGCAGAAGCCGCGGCCAAAGGCCTGCCTCTGGACGAGGCCATCCAGGCCGCCCTCGCGGTCCTGGATCATGACGTCTCCCCTCGCACCTCCTGGCGGGCGGCGGGAGATTTCCGGATGCACATCATCCGCACCCTGACCGGGCGCATGATCCGCACCGCCGCGGAACGCTACGCCAAGCACGTCGCCAAACACTTCGAGGTCCGGACATGCTGACCATCTCCTGCGCCATTAATGATCGCCCCTACGAACTGACCATCGATCCCCGGGCCTCACTCCTGGATATGCTCCGGGACCAGGGCCTGACCAGCGTCAAACAAGGCTGTGGCATGGGCGAGTGCGGGGCCTGCACCGTGCTGGTGGACGACGTGGCCGTGAACGCCTGCCTGTATCTGGCGACCTGGGTTCACGGCAAACGCATCCGCACCGTGGAGGGGGAGGTGAAAAACGGCCAACTATCCCCGGTCCAGCAAGCCTACGTGGATGCCGGGGCCGTGCAGTGCGGGTTCTGCACCCCGGGGCTGATCATGACCACCACCGCCTTTGTGGAGTCCTGCCGCGACAATATCCGCAATCCGGAAGACATCACTCCAGAAGACATCCGGCGGGCCCATGCCGGAAACCTCTGCCGCTGCACGGGCTACGACACCATTGTCCAGGCCGTGCGCCAATCCCTCGGCCAGCCCGCCTCATCACAAGATATCACCAAGTCCTCGCCGCCTTGATCCTCAACGCACCGGACGAACTCTACCTGCCGGACGCAACGGTCGTTGCTCTGGTGGGCGCGGGCGGCAAGACCAGCCTGATGCAGTCCATGGCCGCCCATGCCGTGGCCTCGGGCCAAACCGTGATCCGGACCACGACCACCAAGCTGGCTGGCGATACGGATAACCCTTTTTTTTGGGATGGACGAAAGACGTCGCTTCCCTTGATCCAAACCCGACTCTCCCACGACCGGTCCCTGACCCTGGTCCGGGACCGGGATTCCACCACAGGCAAACTCCTCGGCCTTGCGCCCGAGGCCGTGGACCTCCTGGCCGCCTCCAGCCTGGCCGACCGCATCTTCGTGGAGGCCGACGGCGCACGCGGCAAATCGATCAAGGCCCCGGCGGACCACGAGCCAGTGATCCCCCGTTCCACGAACATGGTGATCGGGATCATAGGCGCAAACGCCCTGGACGCGTCCCTGGACGAGACACTTGTTTTTCGCCCCGAGCTGCTGGCCGCGATCTGTCGCGCACGTTCCGCCGAGCCCGTGGACGCCCGTATCCTGGCCTGCCTGGCCGCGCATCCCCAGGGTCTGTTCAAAAGCGTACCTCCACCTCCGTGTCGGCGCATCCTGTTCGTGAACAAAATGGACATGGCCGGTGAAGCCGCATGGGAAATGTTGGCCCAGGCCCGACGACTCGTCAGAGCGGAGCATCCGGACGAATCGGGGTTCGCGATGCAATGGTTCGCGGGGTCAGTCAACGAGGGGTGGCTGCGGTCCGTGGACTAGGGTTGAATCCCGGCTATCAAAAGCGCCTGATAGTCTTCGACCGTGTCCACGTCCCGCAGCACCCCGGAATCCTCCACGTCCACCAGATGCAGACACGCATCCGAATGATCCAGAAGCGCACGTGCTCCGACGTCCCCATCCAGAGTCATGACCCGTGGGAACCATGCCCGGGGAATGCAGACCGGGTTGCCCCGTCGCTCATCATATCGCGGTGCGACAAAGGATCGCGGATCGCCGCGAAACGCCTCGGCCAAGGCCGTTAAGGTTTCCAACCGCACCAGAGGTTGATCGCCCAGCAAGACCAGCGCTCCGAGCATGTCGCCCCCCTCTTTCTTTTCCACGTCGTCTAGTCCGGCCAGCCCCGCCCGCAGGCTCCGAGCTTGGCCGCGGTTCCAGTCAGTTGCCTGGATGATCCGCAAGGTGCTATCCACGTCCTTCAGGGCGTGGCCCACCTCGGCGGCGTTACAGCCGGTCACGACCACCACCGGATCGCAGACCGCCAAGGCTTTGCGGAGCACATGGACCACCAGCGGCTCGCCGCGGTACGGCAGCAACAGCTTGCCCCCAAGCCCGCCGCCCATCCGCCGACCGGCCCCGGCCGCCAGGATCAAGCCGGCTATCTTGTTCATTCGCAATCCTTGCCAACCCAACCGTATTTCATTCCCCACCCCTCACCTTTTTGCACGGAGGCAGCATGCAGCTCATGATCCGAGGAGCAACCGTGGTCAACGCCGACCACTCCGCCAGGGCGGAGATCCTCGTTTCCGACGGAATGATACTCGCAGTGGGCCGTGATCTGGACATCCCTTCCGGCGCCCGCATCGTGGACGCCGACGGTCTGCTGGCCCTGCCCGGCGGCATCGACCCGCACACCCACCTGGACATGCCCATTGCCGGAACCCGCACCGCGGACGATTTTGAACAGGGCGGACGGGCCGCCCTGGCCGGGGGGACCACCACGGTCATCGACTTCGTCATCCCCAACCAGGGGCAATCCCTGCTCCAGGCCTTCGACGCCTGGATGGACCTGGCCCGCACCGCCACCTGCGACTACTCCTTCCACGTGGCCGTGACCTGGTTCGACGCGAGTGTTGCCCAGGAAATGGGCGTACTGGCCTGGGAGCGGGGGGTCAATTCCTTCAAGCACTACATGGCCTACAAGGGCACGGTGATGCTCGATCCCGAACAGATGCCGGACAGCTTTGCCCGGGCCGGGGAGCTGGGCTGCCTGTGTACGGTGCATGCCGAGAATGACGAGATCATCCCCTTTCTGCAACGCAAGCTCCTGGCCCAGGGTGTGACGCATCCCCGGGGGCACCCTGTTTCCCATCCCCAGTCCGGCGAGGCGGATGCCACCTGGCGGGCCATTGCCGTGGCCGAGGCGGCTGGCGTGCCGCTTTACGTGGTCCATGTGTCCTGCGCCCAGGCCCTGGAAGCGATCATATCGGCCCGAACCCGCGGCCTGCCCGTGTTCGCCGAATGCCTGGGCGGCCACCTGACCCTGGACGCGTCAGTTTACGAGCAGGATGACGCCCAGGCAGCGGCCCGCTTCGTGATGAGCCCGCCGTTTCGGCCAAAACAGGACCGAGAGGCCCTTTGGAACGGGCTGGCCACCGGGGCCATCCAGGTGACGGCCAGCGATAACTGCGCCTTCACGGACGCCCAGCGCTCCAAGGGACTCGGCGATTTCTCCAAACTGCCCAGCGGCACGCCGGGGCTGGAGGACCGGATGCGGGTGGTCTGGGACGGCGGCGTGGCCCAGGGCCGCCTGACCCCGGAACAGTTCGTAGCCGTAACCTCCACCAACGCGGCCCGGCTGTTCAACATTTACCCGCGCAAAGGCTGCATCCTACCCGGCGCGGACGCGGACATCGTGCTCTGGGACCCGGAGGCCGAGCATACGGTCAGCGCCAAGACCCATCACCATGCCGTGGACTTCAGCGTGTTCGAAGGCATGACCTTTCGCGGTGGGCCAGTGGCCACCTACTTGGGGGGACGGGAGGTGTTTCGAGAGGGACGCGTTAACGCCGAACCGGGCATCGGCCAGCACATTGCCCGACCGACTTTTGGGCCTGGATTCAACTTCCTTCGAGACTTGCTGGAGAATTAACGACAAAGGGGCCTCCCTTTCCGAACTCGCATACCTCCTCTGCTCCGCCGAAACCCTTTCAAGCTCCAGACGTAAAAAAGCGCCCCTCTCCTCACGGAAAGGGGCGCTTTCTTTTTCAAAGCCTCAGTGGTTCTTAGGCCTGATTCAACTTCCGTTCCTGCGGGAAGACCGGAAGGTAGCGGTAAGCCAAGCTGAGGATTAGTGCGCCGTAGGCGATGACCGCCAACGAAGGAGCCCATTCAGCCCATGTCGGCACATAGACGTACCAGCGGTCGAAAGGCATGATCGGGTGGGCCAGGGTTTGGGCGGTTTGGACGTAACGGTTGATGATCACCCCGATGCCAACCATGGTGCACGCGGAGTAGAGTATCCACGGCGTATTGCGGGTCTTGGAGTAGAGCAGCAGGACAGCGGGGAACAGGCCGAAAACGACCAATTCAGAGAACAACAGCCACTTGCCGTAGGCCACCCCGTAGAACACTTCACTGAAGGTCAGACCGGACCGGGGCAGGATGCCGGTGGCCCAGGCCCACGTGTCCAGATACTTGAAGACCAAATAGATGGCCAGCATGGTACCGGAAATCTTGCCCATCAGGGCCTTGACGCTGAAGTCCACCAGCTTGCGGCCGGTCATCTTTTCCATCAGCGTGGCGACCAGCATGGTGAAACCCGGCCCGGAGGCCACGGCGGAAAGGATGAACAGGAAGAAGGTCCAGGGCCAGATGAAGAAGCCTTCACGGAAGGCGTAGGGCCGGGAAAACAATACGCCGTACATGCCGCCCAGGGAGCCCTGGTGGAAGAAGGACAGGAAGGCCCCGACGCCAGCGAACAAGGGCATGATCACATGGAAGTTGTGGGCCATGTGATGCAGGAACTTGATCTTGTTCAGCTTGCGGTTCTCCAGAATGATCGGAATGAACTCGATGGTCAGCACCAGCATGTAGCAGGTGATGCAAAAGATTACTTCCGTGAGCATGGAGTGGACGTTGGGGTGCCAGAAACCGAACCAGGCCCTGAGCGGCTGACCGACTTCCAGGGTCAGGATCAACAAGGCTCCGGAATAACAGATGAAGCCGATGATGACCGCCAGATTGATGATGTTTTTCAAGCCTTCGACGCGGACCAGATAGTACAGAAGCCCGCTGAAAAAGGCCCCGGCCCCCAGGGCGATCACGCCCAGGTCGAAGATGATGTACAATCCAAAGGCGAAGTAGTTGTCCATGCCCGTGACGATCAGCCCGCCGGACCAGACCACGTAGGCGGCGTAAACGCCCCAGACCAGCACGGCGAAGACGACCGCCAGCCACGCAATGAACAGCTTCAAGGAGCAACGCTGGACCCCTTCGGGCCACAATTCTTTATCACTCATGGTCTAGACCCCTCCGACCGTTTCATGTTCAAGATAGTTGTCGCCCTGTTTCCGGACCCATTCCCGTTTGCTGTAGTAATAGACCTGGGGCTTGGTGTTCAGGCGCTCCAACAGGCGAAACGCATACGGACTCTTGGACAGCTTGTGGACCTTGTGCTCCGGATTCTGCAGGTCGCCGAAAACCATGGCCCCGGTGGGACACATTTCCACACAGGCGGGGATATAGTCGCCCTCGTTCAAGGCGTTGGGGTCGCGCCCCTCGATCCGGGCCTTGTCTCGGGCATACATATAGCGATGGTGACAGAACAGACACTTTTCCACCACGCCGCGGGGTCGGGTGGAGACGTCCGGAGTGAGGGTCTTTTCCATGCCTTCAGGCCAGACCGGATCTTGCCAGTTGAAGTACCGGGCATGATAGGGACAGGCGGCCATGCAGTACCGGCAACCGATGCACCGGGCGTTGACCTGGCTGACAATCCCGCCCTCCTGGTTCTTGTCCGTTGCGATGACCGGACAGACCGGCACGCAGTTCGGCTTTCCGCACTGCAAGCACGGGCGCGGCATGTAGGCGACGTCGTGGTTCGGATAGGGCTGCTTGTTTGAGAGCTGGTAGACCAGCAACCAAGTCATGCTGTAGCGCTTGTTCGAGGCGTCCACCGGCGGGGCGATGTTGTTTTCCGCCTGGCAGGCGACCATGCAGGCCCCGCAGCCGGTGCAGCGGTCCAGGTCGATGACCATTCCCCACTTGATTTTGAATTCCTTGAGATACAAAACCATATGCTCAACCTTCCTTTAGGCTTTGGCGATGCGCACGCGGGAATCGGCCCAGACGGCCAGGTTGCTCCCCGGTTCGGTACGTACCGTCAACACTTTGTAGATGTTGTCTCCCTTGTTCCGGCTGAACTTGTCCCAAGCCGTATGGCCGAATCCCAGCGGAGCGGCGACCATGTTCCGGCCAACGCCCTCAAAGATGCGCACTTTGGCCAGACAGGAGCCGTTGGGGCCGGCCAGCTTGACCTTGTCCTCGGCTTGCAAGCCGTAGGCGCGGGCCGTGGCGGAGTTCATCCAGACGTAGAACACGTCGCCCTGGATTTCCTGTTCGCCCAAAAGCGGCAGGCAAAAGGGCGGGATGGCAATGTGCCTGGAACCGTAGGTCCGGCTATCCATTGCCGCCAGGCTGACCGGGAAGGTCCAGTCCTCGGCGTCCGGGGGAGCGGTCTGGGAAATGATCGTGGAGCCGAGCTGCATGGCGGTGGGGAAGGGTTCCTGGATGGAAGCCCAAAACGAGCCCCTGGAAATATTCCGCCACAAATTGCCCGAAGCCGCGGCGGGAACCTTGCCGGCTCTGGCCTCCCAAGGCTGAACCTTGTCCGTAAAGAAGCCTTCCAGCTCGCTCAGAGCGGCGACCTTGGCCTCCAGGACCTTGTCGAAGGAATCGTATCCGAGATCGATGTCCAGAGCCTTGGCCACGCCCAGCAAAACATCACCCGTGGGCTTGGTGTCGAAAATGGGCTGGCGGATTACGGGCCGCGTCAGGCTGTAGCTGGCGAAACCGGAGCCGTAAGGGGTCTGAACGTCGTCGAACCGCTCGATGAAGGTCGGCGTGGGCAGCAACAGATCCGCCTGAACGGCAGTTTCATCATAGAACGTGCTGAAGCTGACCAAATAGGAACCATCAAAGGCTTTGGCCGCCACGTCGGGCTGCGGCAGGGCGAAAAGCGGATTGGCCTCGTATACCAGATAGACGCCCGGCTTGCTCACTTTGCCATCGGCAACTCCCTGAACATAAGCGACCAGATCCTTGGCGCGAATCTGGGCCTGGGCCTTGGCCCCTTCGACCACCTTGGGCAGATCCGGCAGGACTTGAATCCCACCGACGGAGTTGACGTTGTCAAACAGCATGTTCAGGCTCAAGGCCGCGGCGAAGCTGAACACGCCGCCGCCCTGGGCGATGGTGGACCCCGGGATGATTAACGGCTTGTTTGCGGTGCGGAGCTTTCGGGCCAGTTCGGCCACCTGCTCCGGTGCCACGCCGGTCAGGCGTTCCACATAGTCCGGAGTGTACCGATTGATGACGAAATTGCGATAGGCGAAAAAATCATGGGCCTGGGGAGCGGACATCCCACCCTGAAGGAGGTGGTAGGCGATGCCCAGAGCCAAAACGCCTTCCATGCCCGGAGTAATGGCAATCCATTGGTCGGCCGCGCCGCCCGTGACGTTCTGCGTCGGTCCGACGTAGACGTATTCCGCCGAGGCTTCCTCGCCCACGGGGTGCGCAGCGCCGTAGGCTTTCTTGTTCCGAACGGCTGTGCCCCAGCTGTCCAGCATGTCCGCGCCGAAGGCCAACACGAAATCCGCGTTCTCGAGGTCGTAGCCGATGCTTCCCTCGCGAAGAATCTTGGAGGCCACGAGCTGTTCCCCGGGCATCAGGAAGCAGCCGTCCGATCCCAGGCCGCCCAGCAAGGCGGAAAAGAGTTCGTTGATGGTCCCGTTTTCATCCCCGCTGACACAGACCACGGCGTCCTTCCTGCCTTTCTGCTCGGCCAGCTTCTCCTGCAACAAGGCTTCGGCCTCATCCCAGGAAATGGGCTGGTGCGACCCGTCGGCCTGCTTTTGCATCGGCCCTTTGATCCTGGCCGGGGCGTACAGCAGTTGCACGGCCGCCGCGCCCAAAGGACAGATCCCGCCCTGGCTCAAGGGATGGTCGGTGCGCCCTTCCGCGGCCACTGGACGGCCGCCCGCGGTACGAATGTTCAGTCCGCACCCGGCGGGACAGAGCTTGCAGGTGGTCGCGGCATAGGCCCGCGGCCCGTACTCCAGCCGGGGAATCCACGGCCAGTTCTGGGTCCAGATGGCCGAGTCGTCGATGGATTTCCAAATCACCGGGGTGAACAGGGTTCCCGCGACACCCCCGGCAGCAAACGTGAGAAAACTTCTCCGATTAAGTGCCATAGTATATCACCCCTTTCCTATTTATGACAGGTCTGGCAAGCGTTGGGAGCACCAGCGAACCGCTCCGGCTCCTGGGCGGCCACCGTGGCGTGACACCGCTCACAGTCCTTCATCTTCATCGTATCCCGACTGTACTTGGTCAAGCGGTTTTCATAGTAGACCGGCAACTCATTGGAACTGCCCACGTCCGGGTGACACCCGGCGGTGGCGCAATCATACTCTCTGTGCGCGGCATGGGAGAAAAAGACGTTGTCCGGTTGATACTGATAAACCAGCCAGGGCACTTCAATCCCCTTTTCGTAATACTCTTCCACGAATTTGATTTCATCCGGATGATCCCCCATGGGAAAAGAGTGGCACTCCGCGCACTTGGCATTGTCGGGCAAGCCCGAAAAAGAGCCGTCGCGCCGAAAAGAGTGACAGTCGTCACAGCTCATCCCGTACAGTTCAATGTGGTTTTGGTGTGTAAAAACAAGCGGCTGGGTCTTCTTGCTGAATAACAGCTGTGGAACTCCCCACCATCCGAAGGCCAACGCGGCCACAAACCCCAACAAGAACGGCAGAACTACTCCGCCCGCACTCGTTCCCCCTTTCTTTTCTTCCATCATGTTGCCTCACATGCTGTAGTGTTGATGATGAAAAGAGCCTCAACGTATCCTGCTTGGATCCAAATTTTCGGCACCCTATGCAAGAGAGCAAAGCCCTGTCAAGCGCTAATGAAATAATTCACGAAACTTGGGAACACGTTAAGGTTAATAAAAAAAACAGGTTATCTGACTAATGAACAATTCAAACACCCCGTATCCGCCTCACTCGGATGTTTGAGGCCGACTCCGCCCGTAGACATCGTCGAAACGGACGATGTCGTCCTCTTCCAGATAGGGACCGCTCTGGATCTCGATGATCTCCACCGGAACCCGCCCCGGATTGGAAAGCCGATGCATGGCGGTTTTGGGAATGTCCACGGACTGATTCTCCGCGACAAGCGTTTCCTTGTCCCCCACCTGGACCAGGGCCGTGCCCTTGATCACCACCCAGTGTTCGCTGCGGTGGTGGTGCATCTGCAAGCTCAATCTCGCCCCGGGGTGGACCATGATCCGCTTTATCTTGTAGAACTGGCCCTCTTCCAAAACCGTGTAGCTGCCCCAGGGCCGACGCACGGTGACGTGAGCCTCCACCAGGGTGGACTTTTCGGCCTTGAGCCGGTTCACCACGTCCTTGACCCGCTGAACCTGATTCAACGGGCAGACCAGGGTCGCGTCCCTGGTCTGGACCACGGCCATACCCTCCAGGCCCACGGCGGCCAACTTGCCGCCCGAGGAGAACAGCAAGCTGTCCCTGCAATCCATATTCAGCACGTCGCCCTTGACCACGCAATGGTCAACGGCGTCCCGCTGGCCCATCCGGAACATGGCCTCCCAGCTTCCCAGGTCGTCCCAGGAAAACCCGGCTTCGACCACCGCCAAGTGTCGGGCATATTCCATGATCCCGTAATCCACCGAGATATCCGGGATGTCGGCGTATCCTGACGCAAGTCCCTGGTCTTCCCGCTCCAGCCACCAGGTCCAGAGCTGGGGCTGAAACTCTTCAACGGCGCCCAGGAACGCCGTAGCGGGAACGATGAACATCCCGCTGTTCCAGGAGTGGGTGCCGGCGCTGACGAACTCCCGTGCAGCATCCAATGGGGGCTTTTCCACGAAGCCGGCTACTTTGTAAGCTCCGGGCGCCAGTACTTCGGCCTTGGCAATGTACCCGTAGCCGGTCTCCGGCTTGGTCGGCGGAATACCGAAGGTCACGAACCAGTCCTGGTCCGCCAGGGCCAGGGCCTGTTCCCAGTCAGCCTCGAACCGCCCTTGATCGCCGATCATGTGGTCCGAGGGAAAAACGCCCACCAGGGCCTGACCGCGTTCCGGATCCTGAATCGTGACGATCTTATCCAGGCCGAGCAGGATCGCCGGAAGCGTATTCCGGGCCATGGGCTCCTTGAGCACCTGTTCCTTCAAGCCCGGATGCACCTCGGCCAACTGCGAGCAAACCTCGAAGAAGTGCTCCTCATTGGTCACGGTAACGATCCGTTCCGCGGGCAGTCGCCCCAGCAATCGCTCGGCGGTCTGTTGCAGCAAGGTTTTATCCCCGTTCAAGGCCAACAGTTGCTTGGGCAGCAGGGAACGGGACATGGGCCAAAGCCGAGTGCCGGATCCGCCGGCCAGCACAATGGCCCAGGCATTCTCCCATATCTGGGAACCAACTACATTTTTTACCATCAAATCAACTCCTTGCGATACTTTCCATGGAGAACTCCGTGGCAGCCCTGATGATGGCCAAGTGCCTTGTTCCGTTGTGCACAAGCGAACACGGCACTTCCTTACCCTGCTCAAGGCATCCCTGCAACCATTGCCCGATTGTTGAAGGATACTTGTTGAAGGCTCTGCCAAGCCATTCGTTTATTATTTTTTGTTCTTTCGACGACCTCAAGACGGCTTTGACCTGTGCATTGAGATTCTGTACGTTTCTTATCCATCTTGGACGAGCCTCTTGTGCTTCGGATTGATTCTGACCGCGAAAGCGAGGCTCGCCGCCCTACCCCCCCAACTTTCAGGAGGAATCCCGCATGCTGACCCCGAAAATAGAACAGGTCCTCAACGAGCAAGTCAACGCCGAACTGTACTCGGCCTACCTCTACCTGGCCATGGCCGCGTATTTCAGTGACCACGACCTGGAAGGCTTCACTCACTGGATGAACATGCAGTCCCAGGAAGAGCTTGGTCATGCCATGAAATTCTACGCATTCATCAACGAACGGGGCGGGAAAAACACTCTGAAAGCCATTGAGGCCCCACCTTCGTCCTGGGTCTCTCCGACGGCCGTGTTTGAGGCCGTTCTTGAACACGAACAAAAGGTCACTGCCCTGATCAACAACCTGGTGGACCTGGCCATTGCCGAGAAAGACCATGCCACGAACATCTTCTTGCAGTGGTTCGTCACCGAACAGGTGGAAGAGGAGTCCAGCGTGAACGCCGTGCTCCAAAAACTGAAACTCCTAGGCAAGGACGGCGGAGGCTTGTTCATGATCGACCGGGAACTGGCCGCCAGGGCCTCTGCTTGTCCGTGCTCCCAGCCGACCGCCTGATCGCCAGGCTGCCGATTTCTCGCTTTTCATCGCACCTCCCTTGATACGTCGCCTTGCTCGGCCCGAGGCAAGTCGTTTTTCCGATTTTCAGGCCGGACACATGCGGCCAACATTTCATCCCGGAGTCGTTTATGCGCCTATCCAAAAACATCCTGATCGCCGGGGAAGCCGGGCAGGGCTTGGTCACGGTGGGCATGCTTCTTGCCAAGGCCCTGGTCAGATCAGGTTATGAGGTTTTCGTCACCCAGGGCTACGAATCTCGCATCCGCGGCGGGCACAACACCTTTGCCGTACGCACCGGCCTCGGACCGATCCGGGCCGGAATTCGGGACGTAGATCTCCTGATCGCCCTGAACCAAGAAAGCATTTCCTTGCATCGCGAGGAGCTGACCGAAAACGCCCTGGTCCTCGTGGACGCTGAACACGAGGACCAGGGCGCGACTCGGGACGCGGATCAGGAAGCCAAAAAGGACCGCGCCCTGCGCGTTCCCTTCGCCGAGCTGGCACCCCAAAAAGTCTTCCACAACATTGTCGCCTTGGGAGTCGCGGCCCGGCTCCTTGGGCTGCCCGAAAACGTGATCACCGACCTGGTTCGGGAAACCTTCGCCAAAAAAGAGACTGACGTGGTGGAGAAAAACGTGAACGTCCTTCAAGCCGCCACCGCTTGGGCCGCCGAACATTCCGCGACCTTTCAGCCCCTCCCCGAACCCCCAAAACCGGCTAAGCGCATGGTCTTAAACGGCAATCAGGCCGTGGCCCTGGGGGCCTTGGCCGCCGGAACGCGTTTCTGCGCCTTCTACCCCATGACCCCGGCCACGGGCGTGGCTCTGACCCTGGGCGCCGCGGCCAAAGACTTCGGGCTGGTGGTGGAGCAGGCCGAGGACGAGATCGCTGCGATAAACATGGCCATTGGCGCGTCCTATGCCGGCGCCCCGGCCCTGGTGCCCACCTCCGGCGGCGGATTCGCCCTGATGACCGAAGGAATAAGCCTGGCCGGAATGACCGAAACGCCACTGGTGCTTGTTCTGGGTCAGCGCCCCGGACCGGCCACCGGCCTGCCCACCCGGACCGAGCAGGGCGACCTGAACCTGGCTCTGTACGCTGGACACGGTGAATTTCCCCGGGCCATCCTGACTCCGGGCAGTATTGAGGAGTGCTTCCGCCTGACCCACACTGCCGTGGATATGGCCGAACGCTCCCAAGGTCCGGTCATCGTCATGACCGACCAGTACCTGGCCGACACCATCCAGGCCATCCCGCCGTTTGACCTGGAAATGCTCGCCGAGCCGAGCCGCCCGGCCCGGACCTGCGACGAACCGCACGCCTACAAGCGCTACGCCTTCACCGAAGACGGCGTCTCCCCCCGGCTGCTGCCCGGCACCGGGGAACATTTGGTAGTCCTGGACAGCGACGAACATACCGAGGACGGACATATCACCGAGGATCTGGCCATCCGAAAGCGCATGGTCGAAAAGCGGCTGGGCAAGGAGCGGAAGCTGCGGGAAGCCGCTCTGGCCCCGACCTACATCGGCGACGAACAGAGCGACCTGCTGTTGATCTGCTGGGGATCAACCCTGGGGCCGGCTGACGAGGCGGCGGAAATTCTGCGCAAAGAAGGATGCAACGTAGGGCTGCTCCACTTCCGCCAGGTTTGGCCCCTGCGGCCGGAGCAGTTTCTGGAGCGGTTGCGGCAGGCACGGGAAACCGTCTGCGTCGAGGGCAATGCCACGGGGCAATTCGCCGGACTGCTACGCAAGGATGTCGGGTTCAGCGTCTCTCGCTCCATCCTGCGCTACGACGGACTACCGTTCACCGCGGCGGACATTTTGCGCGAGTTGAATATCGAAACCGGCCGGGCACAGGAGTCCCACGAGGCCATGGAGAGGTGAGGCACATGACGACAATCGAAGATTTCGGGGAGTTTGAGACGGCGTGGTGCCCGGGATGCGGAAACTTCTCCATCCTCAAGGCCCTCAAAAAGGCTCTGGCCGACAGCGGCCTGGCCCCCCACCAAGTACTGTTGGTCTCCGGCATCGGCCAGGCCGCCAAGACGCCGCACTATCTGCGCTGCAACGTCTTCAACGGCCTGCACGGTCGGGCCCTGCCCGCGGCCACCGGGGCTAAGCTGGCCAACCCAGGACTGCACGTCTTCGTGGAAAGCGGGGACGGCTGCTCCTACGGCGAGGGCGGCAACCATTTTCTGGCCGCGCTGCGGCGCAACGTGGACATCACCATGCTGGTTCACGACAACCAGATCTACGGCCTGACCAAGGGCCAGGCCAGTCCCACCACCCTGCACGGGCAGGCCACCAAGGCCCAGCCCCAGGGCGCGCCCTCCCAGGCCTTCAACCCCGTAACCGTGGCCGTGGCCATGCAGGCCGGATTCGTGGCTCGGGGCTTCGCCGGAAAACCGGACCACTTGGCCGACCTGATCCGCCAGGCCCACGCCTTTCCGGGCTTCGCCCTGGTGGACATCCTCCAGCCTTGCGTCTCCTTCAACAAGGTGAACACCTTCGCCTGGTACACGGAGCGCGTCTGGGACATTCCGGAAGACCACGACCCCGCGGATTGGAGCCAGGCCATGACCTTGGCCCGCCAGTTCGGCGACCGCATCCCCATCGGCGTGATTCGCCGCGACGAATCCCGCCCCACCTTCGAATCCCACTTCCCCGTCCTCCAGGAAGGCCCCCTCTTCGGGCGCACCCCGGACAGGGCCAAGCTGACGCAGCTGATGGAGAGTTACATGTAACGAGGGAGATTCCTTGTTCAGTTGTTCAGCGGTTCAACGATAAGCGGAGCGAGTGGAATTACAACCCAAGGCGATTCCTCCGTCGCCGGAGATCCAACGATCCAAGGCTCCTTGACGACCTCAACCCAGGAGTTCGCCGCCCGTGGCGCAGTCGCGGAGAAAGGACAGCCGCGTCAGAACGGATGGCTGAATCGTGCCGTCAAAGGGATCGGGAAGCTCTTCAGGGGACTGAAGAGCGGGAGGAGCGGTTTCCAAACCGCCTGGTCGTAGTGATCTACGGTCCACGGGCAGAAAGTAGTCCAGGGAAGCCAGCAGGGCGCCGTCGGTGCTGCGCAGGATCATGGCCGTGACGTAGACCCGGCCGTAGACCACGGAGTAGGTGCCGGTGAGCACGGCGAAGGCGTTGATATCCCGATTGATCTTGTCCAGCTCACGGGACAGCGCGAACTCGCCCTGGCCCTTGCGCACCAGCAGGGACTGGGTGCGCAAGCGTACGTCCACCATATGCATGCCGTGCTGGGCGAAGCGGGAACCGATCTGTTGAGGGATGATCCGCCCCAGTGGACTGGTCCGATCCAGGTCGTCCAGCATGACGAAGGAGGACATCAGCAGGGGCATTTCACAGGTTTCCGGCTTGCACAGGGCCTCGAACAGCGTGTCCGCCACGGCATAATGCACCGTGATCAGTTCCACCGCGGGCTGATGCACGATGTACGACGGCCGGGAGCAACCGACCGACCAGAATCCTGCCAGCCAGAGCATGACCAGCCAGAATATCGCCATGTCGCGCCGCCGTGACCCATGGAACATGTTTCCGAGCATGTTTTTCTCCATCAATGCCGTGTCGAATCCGACACGTGCTTGCCCTAAAGAAAACCGGATGACCGCCGATAAAAGAAGTACCTTGATCAATCCCCAGTGAACAACAATCCTGGCCTCATTTTTCCGAGGTCCTCCGGAATGCAGATTTTACCCGTTTTTCCGGATTCATCTCGGCTGGTAGCAAATTTCGATCCAATCTCGTGTGTCGGAGCGTCCGATCCTTCGGCTCATTGATACGCGGAACGCAACCATAAAAGGAACGACGTCTCATGCGGACATTATTGCTCGGAATTCTCCTCGGCTTCGTCCTCTTGTCGGGTCCGGGATGCGCAAGGCAACCGGCCCAGATGGTTTACACCCCGCTGCCGATCTTGTCCCAGGTTCCCGTTCCCACGGCCTATCCTTTGAAGACCCAACCAAAAATGCAGGCCGTGCATCACTGGGAAGTCCTGGCCGACGACGTGGCCCTCCGGGTCCACGAGGCCTTGGAACGCCGGGTCCTGGAGCGTCAATTTCCCGTCCACGTGGCCCCGTCCGGCACGACCCCCTTCGCCAAATCCTTTCACGCCCTGCTGATCACCAAGCTGGTGGAGCGAAACATCACCGTGTCCAGCGGCTTTACCAACACCATGGTCCTGAGCTTCGACATCGAGATGGTCCGCCATGGCCGCCGAACATTGCGCACGGGCCAGGGAATCTACAAGGCTCTGGCTCCGGACGTCTTTGTTCAGCGATCCTCCCTGCTCACTCAGGACGGCCAGGGCGCGCTGGCCAACCAGGCCATGCTGCACGCGGCGGAAGTCAACGTGGAGTCCGGGGCCTATACCCACGAGCTGCCCCGGATGGAGGTTTTGATCACCTCGTCCCTGGTGTTCGAGGAGCATTTTCTGATGCGGGACTCCTCCATCTACTACATCAACGACTCGGAATGGTGGCACTACAAGCAGCACGCCCAGCCCAGCCAACCGGCCACTGTCAACTATCAGCTCGTGGACCGCTAGGGAGAAGCAGCCATGCTCAGAAAACTCATAGCCGCTCTTCTCGTCGGCGCAATCTTGGCCTTGACCCAAACCGCCTCGGCCGCCCATCCGTATTACGGCTCCGGCCCCTACGCCCATGTCCACGGATTTCAGGGCTTGGCTTACGCCTTGGCCGACGGCCTGGATCAGAACCTCGTTCAATATGTCGACCGGACCCGGCCCATCCTGTTCACCAGCTTCGTGGACCTGGACGACCTGAACACGTCCAGCACCTTTGGCCGACTGCTGGGCGAACAGGTGGCCTCGCGGATGTCCCAGCTCGGATACCGGGTGGTTGAACTCAAGCTCCGCCAGGGCTCCATGATCGTCAGCCAAAACGACGGAGAAATGATCCTGTCCCGCGACCTGCGCGACGTGCGCACCAGCCACGATACCCAGGCCGTGCTGGTGGGCACCTACGTGGCAACCGACAACGCCGTGATCGTCTCCGCCAAGCTGCTCAGCACCCTGGACGGGGCCATTCTGGCGACCAGGGACGCCACTTTGCGAAAAACACGGGAGATCCACGAGTTGGTGAACAGGAATGTCACCACCTTTCAACCGACGCGACCCCAACCCTCCGGGGCGCAACAAGAACGCGAGACCGTGCCCGAAGGCCCCCTGGCTCGCGGAACCATCCTCCTGGATCCCAAGAACTCCCTGGCCGCGCGGCTGATTCAGGCCCGGCTGGCGGAGTTGAGCTATTATACCGACCGGGTCGACGGCATCTGGGGGAAAAACTCACGGGCCGCGTTGAATCGCTTCAAGTCCAACCGCCAGCTCGCCTCACCCACGACGTGGGATCTTTCGGCGCAACGGGAACTGTTCAAGGGAACAGGCCAATGACCTCCGGAACCTTATCCTGGACAACCGCATGGAGAACCCCTATGAGATACCTGACGATCATCCTCATCCTGACCGGCGTGGCTCTGACCACGTCCTCCTGTTGCCCCGCGCGCATCTCCTGCGCGCCGACGGTGATCACCCAGCCCATCCCCGCCGCGGTGCCCGTGCTCCCCACCTATGGACCGCACCGTTGCCATCCGGGCTATGTGGGCTACTGCACGCCCTATCACCTGCCCTACGTCACCAGGACCACGGTGGTGAACCCCGTGCTGCCGCCTTACGCTCCGTGCAATCCCTGTTATTGACGTCGATTCCTTCACCCGGAGCAAGTCCGGATCAAAATCCAACCGACGTGACCTAAGAAAGCTTCAAGCCTCAAGAAAGGGTGTGAGGGACGCGGAAAATATCCCAGCGCATGATTCAGGGTGCCGGAACGTGCGCAAGTCTCTGAAAACAGTTCTTGCAAGCGGCCATGAACGTGATAAAAAGGCATCACGATCATGGCCGTCAGCGTTTTCGGCCAAGTCTTTTCCACTTCATCAAGGCCCATTTCTTCGATCCTCAAATCTTGCCACAGGAGTCCCCATGCACCGCTTCGCCCCTTTCTTGTTCGCTCCGCTTTTCATCCTCGCCCTCACCCTCCCGGGCCACGCCCAAACCGAACCTTTCACCGCCGGGGATCACCTTCCCCACTTTTCCATGCCTGCTCCGGAGTCTTCCGCTCACCGGGATTATTTGGGCCTGACCTCGGAGACGTCCGAGTTCACTCTGGCCGACGTGGACGGCCCAGCGGTGCTGATCCAGATCTTCAGCATGTACTGTCCGATATGTCAGCGCGAAGCGCCGGAGGTGAACGCGCTGTACGCCGCCCTGCACCGCGAGGGCTTGGCTGACGCGATCAAAATTTTGGGCCTCGGCGCGGGCAATTCGGATCTTGAGGTCCATGTGTTTCAAGAGCGCTACGACGTCCCGTTCCCCCTGATCTCCGACCCGGACTACGTCCTGCACAAAGCCTTCGGCGGAGTGGGAACTCCCTATTTCGTCCTGGTCCAGCCCTCCGACTCGGCTGAGGATGGCCACGTTGTTCGACTTTCGCACCTCGGAGCGTTCGATTCCGTGGAAGATTTCCTGGAAGCTCTGCTCACCGCCAAACATTAGGAGACGCCATGCGCCCCGCACATGTCCGACTCACGACAAGAACGACGCTGCTTCTTTGTTTGCTCTGGATGCTCCTCGTCGCGGGGAGCGCCCTGGCGGGCACGCCTGAAGGGACCATGGGCAAGATTCTCCAGCCCCCGAAACTCAAACCCGTCGACAGCGAGTTGAAGGTCCGAATCGGCGATCCGGCTCCCGGCTTTTCCCTGCCCGCGGTACACGGCGAAACCATCGCCTTGCACGACTACCATGGCCGGAAAAACGTCATGCTGTCCTTCGTTCCCGCGGCCTGGACCCCGGTCTGTTCCGACCAGTGGCCCGGATACAACATCCTGCAAGACGTCTTCGACCGTCACGAGACCATCATCCTGGGCATTACCGTGGACAACATTCCGACGCTCCACTCCTGGCTCCAGGCCATGGACGGATTGTGGTTTCCGGTGCTTTCCGACTTCTGGCCCCACGGCAAAACCGCCGACGTCTACGGCCTGCTACGCGGCGACGGGACCACGGAACGGGCCCTGGTTTTTATCGATAAACAAGGCCTGATCCGCTTTCTACACGTGGAAGACATTAACATTCGTCCTCCGCTGGAGATCGTCATGCAAGGCCTGCAGGCCCTCACTGACTGATTTTGCTTCCTCAGCGGAACTCCCCTCGCTTCATCACCGATCCCGGGCACGGGTCGAGACGGGCACGCACCCGCTCGCACCCGTGCCGTCCACATTGACTTGGACGCGAAAATTTGTTTTCAAACCGGGGTTCAAGGTTCCTGCTTCCGGCTTGTCGTCGGCGCGGATATTTTTTAGAAGTACTGGGGCACCGGATTGAGAATCGACCCGAAACGCAATCGAGAGCGGATGGTCCGTGAACAGATCGAATCACGAGGCATTACGGACCCGGCGGTGCTCTCCGCCATGCGTAAGGTCCCCCGGCATCTGTTCGTGGAAGAGGCCCTACACTCACAGGCGTACGAGGATCATCCCCTGCCCATCGGCTACGGCCAGACCATATCCCAGCCGTTCATCGTGGCCCTGATGACGGCTGTACTGAACGTTCGGCCTGGGATGAAAGTTTTGGAGATCGGGACCGGCTCCGGCTATCAGGCCGCAATCCTCGCTGAAATGGGAGCCGAGGTCTATTCCGTGGAGCGCGTCCAGCCCCTCTATTCCGCGGCGCTGACCCGCCTGAACAAAATGCGCTATTTCAACGTCCATCTGAAACTGGACGACGGAACCATGGGCTGGCCGAAGGAAGGTCCGTTTCAACGAATCATGGTCACCGCCGGCGGGCCCGACGTGCCTCCGCCCCTGTTGGAACAGCTGGACGAATCCGGCATTCTGATCATCCCCGTGGGCGCCAGGCAGCGAAGTCAGGAGTTGATCCGCTTCGTCAAAAAGGAAGGCAAGATCATGAAGGCGAACCTTGGCTCCGTCATGTTCGTCGACTTGGTCGGCGCCCATGGCTGGTGATCATTTTAGCTCCACTCACGGTTCCCAACCGGCCAAGCTGGTCCCGCGAACCTCATCGTTCCGGCCCTCCGGCTCCAGCACTCCTCAACAATTGACTCTCAAAAAACGATCCCCATGACCAACGCTTCAAACACTTCACCCGACGCTTCCTGCTCCACCTGCCCATCACGCAAAAAGGACGGTCGCGGTGAGCGTTCCGCCAGCAATACGGTTCAAGACCAGTTGATCAAATCCACCCTGGACAACATCCGCTTCAAGCTCTTCGTGATGAGCGGCAAGGGCGGGGTCGGCAAAAGCTCCATCGCCGTGAACCTGGCCGCGGCCCTGGCCCTGAAGGGACACCGGGTGGGCCTGCTGGATGTGGACATCCACGGCCCCAGCGTCCCGCACCTTCTGGGTCTGTCCGGGCCCCTGGAGCAATCGCGGGGTTCGCTGATCGCACCGAAACGATATGGAGACCGCCTTTTCGTGGTGTCCATGGAATCGCTGCTCCAGGATCCGGATCAGGCCGTGCTCTGGCGCGGACCGATGAAAACCGCGGCCATCCGCCAGTTCATCTCCGACGTGGACTGGGGTCATCTGGATTACCTGGTGGTGGACTCTCCTCCCGGGACCGGGGACGAGCCCATGACCGTGCTCAAGACCATTCCCGAGGCCCTGAGCATCGTGGTCACCACGCCCCAGGAAATCTCCCTGGCCGACGTGCGCAAGGCCATCAACTTCCTGCAATACGCCCACGCCAACATTCTCGGATTGGTGGAAAACATGAGCGGGCTGATCTGCCCGCACTGCTCCGGGCGGATCGAGCTTTTTAAGACCGGCGGAGGAGAGGCCCTGGCCAAAAAGTACGGACTGGAATTTCTTGGCGCCGTCCCTCTGGACCCCGCGGCCGTGGTCGCCGGCGACCTGGGCAAGCCGGTGGTCATGCTGGACGAGGACACGCCGGCCAAGCGCGCCCTCCTGCAACTGGCGGACACGGTCATCCGGACATCTGAAAACAGCCTGGAAGCGGCGGCTGGCGGACCTCCGCCAGAGCATGCGCGTCTCCCTCAAACATGATCAAGGGCATGAGTAGAGCATGAGGAGGTCGACCATGCTGAGAAAACCGCGCCGTTTTTTCTCCCTCTTCGGGGCCGTGGCCGGCATTTGCGTGCTGTTGCTGCTCTGGACCGGACTGTGCGCCGCGGGCACGATCTTTTTCTACAAGGACGAACACGGGGTGATGCATTTTACGGACACACCCACCTCCTCCAAATTCCGCCCGTTTCTCTCCCTGCGTTCCCGCATGGGCAGCAGCGCGGACCGGGCCTCCATCACCCGCTACGTGGAACAGTACAGCCAGAGGTACGGTCTGGATCCACACTTGGTCATGGCCGTAATCGAGGTTGAATCCGGCTTCAATCATCAGGCCGTCTCCCGGGCCGGAGCCCAAGGCCTGATGCAGATCATGCCGGCCACTCAGCAGGACCTGGGACTAGCCGAGCCCTTCGACCCGGCGGAGAACATCGAAGCCGGCATCCGCTACCTGAAAATGCTCATCGACCGCTTCCCGGATCTCTCTCTGGCCCTGGCCGCCTACAACGCCGGACCGGCCAACGTGGAACGCTACAACGGCATTCCCCCGTTCCGGGAAACTCAGGACTACGTCCGCAAGGTCACGACCAATTACGACCGTCGGCGGGCGGCCCGGAACTAAGCCATGCTCAATCTCGCCAACCAGGTCACCCTGGGCCGCATCCTGGCCATCCCAGTCCTGATCCTGCTGCTGTATTTCCCGAGCAAGCCGGTCAACGCCGTTGCCATGATCGTCTTCATCCTCGTGGCTCTGACCGACCTAGCGGACGGCTTCATCGCCCGCCGCTGGAAAATGGTCTCCAACCTGGGCAAGTTTCTCGACCCTCTGGCCGACAAACTGCTGATCAGCTCCGTGCTGATCATGCTCGTATTCCACGGTTGGGTCCAAGCCTGGATGGCCATCGTAATCATCGCCAGGGAACTGACCGTCACAGGACTGCGGGCCATCGCCGCGGACCAGGGCCATGTCCTGGCCGCGGACAGTTTCGGCAAACTCAAGGCGGTGGTCCAAGTGGTGGCCCTGTGTCCGCTGATCCTCCACTATACATGGTGGGGTTTCGACCCCCGGCCCCTGGGCGCGGGACTGCTGGCCATCGCCCTGATCCTTACCGTCTTCTCCGGTGCGAAGTACGTAATCCACTTCTTTCGTCAGGTGAACCAGGACGACGCAATCTGAACTCCTAACGTAACCCCAATTCGACGAGACGATTTCGATCTCGCGCCAAGGAGCCCCATATGGCCCAAATAGACGCGTTTTTCCGGATGATGCATGAACTCGGGGCCTCGGACCTGCACCTTTCCTCCGGCTCCCAGCCCATCATCCGCCTGCACGGAGATATGCAACGCATCAAGTACAAAGTTCTGGAGCATGAAGAACTCAAGAAAATGCTCTATGAAATCACCCCGGAGCTAAAGGTCAAGGCCTTCGAGGAAAGCGGGGACGTGGACTTTTCCTACGAAATCCCTAACCTGGCCAGATACCGGGTCAATTTCTTTCAGCAGCGTCGAGGCAGTGCCGCGGTGTTTCGGGAAATACCGCAAAAAATCCTGAGCATCGACGAGCTGAAGCTGCCTCCGTTGTTCAAGAGCCTGGCCATGCTCCCCAAGGGACTGGTTCTGCTCACCGGGCCCACGGGCAGCGGAAAGTCCACGACCCTGGCGGCCATCGTGGACTACGCCAACCGCCATCGCAAGGACCATATCCTGACCATCGAAGACCCTATCGAATTCGTCCACGAGCCCATCAGTTGCCTGATCAACCAGCGGGAAGTCTCCAGGGACACCATAAGCTTCAAGTCCGCGTTGCGCGGAGCGCTGCGCGAAGATCCGGACATTATCCTGGTGGGCGAAATGCGCGACCTGGAAACCATCGAACTGGCCATCGAGGCCGCTGAAACCGGCCACTTGGTCTTTTCCACCCTGCACACCATTTCCGCCCCCAAAACCGTGGACCGGATCATCGAGGTCTTTCCCGGCGACGTCCAGGGTCAGATCCGCTCAGGGCTTTCGGAATCCCTGCGTGCGGTGATATCCCAAAACCTGTTCAAGCGCATCGACCGCCCCGGCCGGGTCGCGGCTCTGGAAATCCTCGTAGGCGTTCCGGCGGTGCGCAACCTGATCCGCGAAAACAAGACGTTTCAACTCAATTCCGTGATCGAAACCGGACGCAAATTCGGCATGCAGTCCCTGGACGACGCCATTCTCAAATTGCTTCAAGATGGCGTCATCTCCCCTACGGACGCCTACAACAAGGCCGTTACGAAATCTAAATTCCGAGACTTCCTGGCCGAGCCTCCCCAGGATTTCACCGAGGTCTGAGTCATGGAACGCACCCAGCTCGACAACATTATCTCCGAGGTTTTACGCAAGGCCCCGGACACTTCGGACATTTTGCTCACCGTAGGCAAACCCATCCAGGCCGAGGTGCATGGCAAACTGACCGATATTCCCACAGCATTGCTTCCTACAACCCTGGTTCCTTTCCAAATCGAGTCCATTGTCTTTTGCATGGTGCTCAACAAGCTCTCCGGGAGCTTGCGCCTGTTTCAGGATCTGATCGGCAACGGCTCATGCGACCTCTCCTATACCCTCCGGGGATCTTGCCGCTTCAGGGTGAACATTTTCTTCCAGAGGGGCTCGCCATCCATCGTAATGCGCAAGATGCCCAGCCAGATTCCAACCCTGAGCCAACTCAACATGCCACCCCTTTTCAACCGGATGGCCGATGAGCAGTACGGCTTGGTCCTGCTTACCGGAGGCACGGGTACGGGCAAATCCACAACTCTTGCAGCGTTGATCGATACGATCAACGAACGTCATGCCAAACATATCCTGACCCTGGAAGACCCCGTGGAGTTCGTCCATCAGCACAAGCTCGGCACGGTCAATCAGCGGGAACTGGGCCAGGACTTCGACCAATTCTCCTCCGGACTGCGCTCCGCGCTGCGCCAAGCCCCCAAGGTAATCCTCGTCGGAGAAATCCGGGATCGGGAAACCATTGAAATCGCCCTGCAGGCCTCTGAAACCGGACACTTGGTTCTGGGCACCCTGCATACCAGCGACACGGGCCAGACCATCAATCGAATCATCGGCATGTTTGATCTGGCTGAAGAACGCCTGATCCGACAACGATTGTCCCAGGCCCTGAAATATGTCGTGTCTCAGCGGCTGATGCCGCGCCTCGGCGGAGGACGTGTCGCCGCGCTGGAAATCCTGGTTAACAACCTGCGAATCCGCGAACTGATCGTCAATGGCGAAACCGGGGAAAAGAACTTCTACAATGTGGTCGAGTCCGGGGAGGCCTACGGCATGTTTACCTTCGATCAACACTTGGCCAAGCTGTTCCAGGAAGAGGCCATCAGCGAAGTAACGGCCATGAATACGGCCTCGGTTCGTTCCCGCTTGGCCCAGTCCATCAATCGCATCAAGGTGATTCGTGGAGAAAGCGTCACGAACATCCAAAGTCTGGAACTGGATATGACCTATGACGAGCACAACAACATGGACTGAACCCTGACCAATCACGCATCACTACGCTCATGACCTGCTTCCGGAGCTGGAGTCCTCGCATGCATCTTAATTGTCCACATTGTCGCAAATTACTCAAGCTGGCCGCAGACAAATTCCCGGCGGGCCAGCGTGTCAAGCTGGTTTGCCCTCAGTGCGCCAAATCATTCGTGATTGAACCGGAACAACAAACCGCGCCAAACAATTTGCCGAGCCTTGAGCCGGATCCACTCCCTCAGGCCAGCGACCTGGAGTTTTATCCTCCTGGTGCAAAAGTGGCCTTTCTTTTTGTACGTGACCCGGACTGGGTCGCCTCCTTAACACACTGCCTGAAGGAGCGGGGTTATCACGTGGCTGTTTCCGATAACCATGCAGATGCCTTTCGCAGAATCGACTCGGTTGGCTATCACCTTCTGCTCTTCGAACAGACGCCCGAGGCCCTCGGCTTGCTAGGCCACATCCATACCTGGGCGGGAATTCAGCGCCGATCCGTCAATGTCATCCTCATTGGTGAGGATTCCGCGAGCCTCCACCCCCAGGCCGCGTTTCGCCACGGCGTGAACTGCTACTTTAATCATGCTGACAGCCAAAATGCCCAATGGCTTGTCCAGTCGGCCATTGATGGCTATGATGAATTCTATAAAGTCTGGCGGTTAGCCGCGCAGACGTTGAGTAAAGTCCACGTGTGACCTGAACATGAAAATACATAAGAAAGCCCGGTTGATAAATTGCCTGGACACCATCTTGGAAACGGAGTCCCAACTGCGTTCCCTGCGCGAGGCCGGATCGCTGGCATCAGAGTTCTCCTCCCTGCGATCCCTGATCCGCGACCTCAAACTGGAGCGGATATCAATGGATGAGGCGGATATCAAACGGATTGAGTTGGCGACGACGTTTTTTTTACAGGAGCTGGAAGTGCGGTTTCAGTATCTGGAAACCCCGCCCCACGCCAACCGGCTGCTCCAATAGGATGCATTACGGTCCGGATGTCCACCCGGCTTATCAAAAAGCGACCACGCCATGAAATGGACCAAACTGCTCTTTTTTTTCCTCCTGCTGTTGAACGGTTTTTTGGCCTGGAAGCTCCTGGGCCAGGATCTGGGCTGGAAATCCTACGTGGAACTGCGGGACCGCCGGGATGTGCTCGTCGAGCAGATTGCCGCCGTGGACGAGGTCAACCTGGATCTGAGCCGTGAAATCCGTCGCCTGACCACGGACCACGACTATGTGGCCAGCGTGATCCGGGTGGAGATGCACTATCTGCGACCCGATGAAATCCTCTATATTCCGCAAAACGATACGTTCCGGAGACTGCCATGACCGAAAAAATCGCCTGGCTCGAAGAGGTGTTGCGCCTGGAGCCCAATTCCAAGCTGTTTTTCCCCCTGGCCCAGGCGTATACACGGAACCAGCGCCCCCATGACGCCGTAGCCCTACTGCGCAAGGGGTTGACCTCTCATCCGGAACACCTGGAAGCCCGCCTCCTTTTAATCGAATGCCTCTCCGAATTGGACGCCGTCTCCCTGGGCGCCTCCTCTTCCGGCGAAGCAACTCCCGGAGTCGAGGCCCTCTCCTTCCAGGAACTGGAATCGCTTACCGCCGTGCTGGCCGGACACCCCGCCTTCTGGAAACTATGGGCCGCCGGCAGTCGGGCACAAGGCCGAACCGACCTCGCCGTGACCCTGGACATGCTCGCGGTCCAGCTCAGCGGAACCCGGCTCAGCTGGGGTACACTCCTCGAACAGGGCCTGCGCGCGGTGATCGGAGGACGCGAAGATCCACCTTCCCCCGGCCCCCTGGACGAACAGGTGCCCACCTCCCCGGAACCCAGCCTATTATCTATGCCTGACCCTGAGCCTGAGGCGGGAACAGACACGGACCCGAAACCAGCACCGGGCCCGGATATCACACCCGACGCGAGCCACGAAACCGAACTGAAATCCGAGACGCCCTCCCTCGTCGCCTTGAAGGAACCGCCCGAGGCGGAGGCTTTTCGGGAAGAAGAAAGCCTGGACATGAAAGCTCCTGAGGACATGGAGACTTTAGAAGAGGAGACCGAGAAGGTTTCCGGGGTGGGGATTAACGAACTTCTCGATGATGCTCCCGAAGCACTTGGGCAAACGACCCAAGCGCCCCCCGTGTATCCAGTGGACCCCGAAGCCGTTGATGAGCCGAGCCCAGAGGCGGAGGGCGAGACGCCTCTTTCTGAAGGTGAGCGACGGTACTACGAGACCAAAACCTATGCCGATCTGCTGGCCAAGCAGGGCGAACACGAGGAAGCCCTGGGCCTCTACGCCAAGCTGCTCCAAACGTCCCCGGACGACGAACAACGCCGGGACCTGGAAGCTCGAATCCAGGAGTTGCGAGACCGGGCCGCTAAGAGCCCGAGGGAGCCGGATTCCCATCCAACAGACTCGAATCACGCGGAGCCACGGACTGAAACGGAAACAAAGCCGGGACCGGAGCCAAAAGTGGAGCCCGTACCGGACCTGGAAGCCGGACAGAGCACTGATCAGGAAACAATCTCACGAGGCGCGAAGAATTCTGCCGCTTCGCCCCCCACGTCCCCATCGCCGAAAACAGAGACCACGAAGCAAACCCTTAAAAAACTTGCGGAACGCTTAGAATCCAGGGCCGAAAAATAGGCCTTCGCGATACACGCGTTCCACGCCGAATGGGATTGGAGTTCACCCAATTATGACCAACCATCTTTTTTTTCGCTTGTGCCTTTTGGCCCTGTTTATTTCCCTGGCCGGTTGCTCGACCATCCAAAACGCCTGGGACAAAACCACCGACGCTTACGAGACCTATGTCGATCCCAAGCCTGAGATCGACCTGGACCGCCGCCCCGGTCTGTCCCGGAGCGAGCAGTTGTTGGCCACCCAGTTCAGCTTGATGGACCAGCATTTGGAAGAGGCCCTGCGGACCTTGGCCCCCCAGGACCGGTTTCCGTCCTCGGACTGGTTCGGCATCTTTCTGGAACGGTTTCCCTGGATGACGGCCGTTTTGGCGGTGGACGCCCAGGGCCGCTTGCTGACCAGCCGACCGGAAACCCCGCTGAAAAGCATTGCCGTCGAACCATTGCTGGAACGGGAATGGTCCATGCTCCAGCGCGACCTGCAAGGGTTCGTCGAGGAGTCGCCTTTGGGGCCGGAAATGATCATCGCCGGTCCATTCTTCCGCGACGGGACGTGGCAGGGACTGATCATCGCCCACTTCGACCCTCGCGCCTTGATGGCCTTCGCCACCGAGTCGGAACGCTTGGTTCTGTTGACCCCGGAAGCCCTTCTCTGGACCGGCGTGGATCAGAACACGACACGGGAAATCACGGAAGCCCCCTGGGAGAACATTCTCCGGGATCGGGTCCACGGACGCCGGTCGGCTGAGACCAAAACCTTCCTCTGGCTGTCTCGGCCCATCGGGGCTCTGCAACTGATCTACGCCTTGGCCCTGCCCAACTAACGTCCTCGTTTCAAGGAGTCGCTTCATGCCCCAGATCACGGTCATCGAACATCTGCTTTTCCACCAGAAGGAATCCCCCATGGCCACGGGGCGGTTCACTCGCCTTCTTTCGGAAATGATCCTCTCCGGAAAGATCATCAATCAAGAGGTGAACAAGGCCGGGTTGGTGGAAATCCTGGGTTTGACCGGAGAGACCAATATTCAGGGGGAAAAGGTCCGCAAGTTGGACGAATTCGCCAATCAGGTCCTGGTGCATCGCTTGCAGCGGGCTGGCGTGCTCTGCGCCCTGGCTTCCGAGGAAAACGCCGACCTGATCCAGATCCCCGCCGACTGCCCCCAAGGGGACTACATCCTGATTTTCGATCCTCTGGACGGCTCGTCGAACATCGACGCCAACGTCAGCATCGGCACGATCTTCTCCATTTTTCGCCGGACCAGCCCCTGCGGAGAAACGATCACCATGTCCGACGTGCTCCAAAAAGGTGCCCAGCAGGTGGCCGCCGGGTACATCATCTACGGATCGTCCACCATGCTCGTATATACCACGGGCAAAGGTGTTCACGGCTTCACCCTGGACCCCAGCGTCGGAGAATTCCTGCTCTCCCATCCGGACATCCAGATTCCGGAACGCGGCAAGATTTATTCCACCAACGAAGGCTATCGCCACTACTGGGACGAGCCCACCCGCAATGCCGTCGACTACTTCAAAAATCCGGACAACGACTCCCAGCGGGTCTATCGTTCCCGGTACATCGGCTCCCTGGTGGCGGACTTCCATCGCAACCTGCTCTACGGCGGCATTTTTCTCTACCCGGCGGACTCCAAGGACCCCATGCACCCCCACGGCAAACTCCGCCTGATGTGCGAGGCGAACCCCCTGGCCATGATCGTGGAACAGGCTGGCGGCATGGCCATCGACGGAGTCAATCGCATCCTGGACATCCAGCCCACGGAACTGCACCAGCGCGTTCCCCTGGTCATTGGTTCGAAACTGGACGTGATCAAGGTCCGGGAATTGCTCCAGGCCGGTTGAGCCGACCACGGGCCGGATCTTTTTTCTCCCATGCTCTGCCTCGGCATTGAAACCTCCTGCGACGAGACCGCGTTGGCCCTGGTCCACGACGGCCGACTGCTGGGACAGTGTCTGCACAGTCAGGAAAAGCTTCATGCCTTGTTCGGCGGGGTGGTCCCGGAACTGGCCTCTCGCGGACACCTTACGGCCCTGCCCGTTCTTCTGGAACGACTCCTCAAGCGGACCGGCCTGACCATTCGAGACGTCCAGGTCGTGGCCGCCGCGAGGGGCCCCGGTCTTCTGGGCAGCCTGCTGGTGGGCCTGGGCATGGCCAAAGGTCTGGCCCTGTCTCTGGGCGTTCCCCTGGTGGGCGTCAATCACCTGCACGCCCACCTGCTGGCCGCCGGACTGGAACGCGAGATCCCGTTTCCGGCCCTGGGGCTTTTGGTCTCAGGCGGACACACGCAGCTCTACCGGATCACTTCTCCGTTTCAGTTCGAACTTCTGGGCAAAACCCTGGACGACGCGGCCGGGGAGGCCCTGGACAAGGCCGCGTCCATGCTCAACCTGCCCTACCCCGGCGGACTGCATATCGACGCATTGGCCGCAGGGACCGAGCCGAACCAATCCTTGTTCCCCCGGCCCTATCTGGACAACCGGAACCTGGATTTCAGTTTCAGCGGCCTGAAGACCGCCTTTTCCCAGCACCTTGCGAGTCGTCCCGAACTGCGACTGCCCCGCCTTCCGGACAAAACCGCTCTGACCCGATGGGCCGAGGACCATCCAGAGTTGGGCACGGTTTGCGCATCTCTTAACTGGAGCATAGCTGAAACCCTGCGGACCAAGGTCAAACGAGCCCTGACGGATAAAACAGCATACCGCGCCGTGATCGCCGCCGGCGGCGTGGCCGCCAACACCATGCTCCGCTCCCTGCTGGCGGAAACCACGCGGGCCCACGGCCTGAGCCTGATCCTGCCCAGTCCGGCCCTGTGCACGGATAACGCCGCGATGATCGCCTATTCCGGCTGGCTGCTGGCCAGGGACGGTTGGCGACACGACCTGACCATGGAGGCCCTGCCCCGCGGCAAGCCCATTCCCTGGGATTTCCTGCCTCGGTCTTTGCCGAACCCGCCAGGCTCACCTTGACAGGTTCAGCCCCCGCAACTAGTTTCACTGTTTGCACGGGAGGTTGCTCTACTTCCGGCATTATCCGTTCACGCAACCAAACTGCACGTCATACGAACCCGCAAGCGAAAAGGAGACGAACATGGCTCATGAACTGAACGATACGAATTTCGACGCTGAAGTCCTGCAGTGCGACCTTCCGGTCCTCGTCGATTTCTGGGCCCCGTGGTGCGGCCCGTGTCGGGCCATCGCCCCGGTGATCGAAGAACTCTCCCAGGAGCTGACCGGGCAGGTCAAAATCGCGAAGATGAACGTAGACGAAAGCTCCAAGACTCCTTCCCGCTTCGGCATTCGGGCCATCCCCACGTTGATCCTCTTCAAGAACGGGGAAGTGGTCGAGCAGTTGACCGGCGCCGTCTCCAAGAGCAGCATCAAGGACATGATCTCCAAAAAAATCTAATACCCGCGTATGAAATCTTTTGACTCGGTCATCATAGGGGGCGGCCCGGCGGGCATGACGGCCGCCCTCTATTTATTGCGCTCCGGAGCCTCCGTGGCCATGGTGGAACGCCTCGCCCCCGGCGGACAAGTCCTGGCCACTGAATGGATTGAAAACTATCCTGGTCACCCCAAGGGCGTACGGGGCTACGAGCTGGCCGACCTGATGGTCGACCACCTCAAGGACTTCTCCCACACGACCCTGCGACAGGAAGTTCGTTCCATCGAACACCAGGGGCCCGGGAGCAACCTCGTGCACCTGGACGAGGAAACCATTCAGGCCAAGGTCGTGGTGATCTGCTCCGGCGTGGCCTGGAAACACCTGGGGCTGGAGCGGGAAGACTACTTCACCGGACGGGGCGTATCGTATTGCGCCCTGTGCGACGCCAACTTCTTCAGAGGCCAGGCCGTGGCCGCAGTGGGCGGCGGCAACACGGCCCTGGAAGAATCCATCTATCTTGCCAAAATCGTTGCCAAGGTCTACCTGATCCACCGCCGTGACGCCTTCCGGGCCGACAAGATTCTTCAGGAACGGATCAAGACCGTTCCGAACATCGAGTGCGTGATGCAGTCCGTGGCCACGGAACTCGTGGGCGACACGGAACTCAAGGGAGTCCGGGTGAAGCGTCTGCCCGACGGAGGCGAACGCCTTCTGGACGTCTCCGGGCTGTTCGTCTTCGTGGGTTCCACTCCCTTGACCAGCTTCGCTCCCGAAACGCTGAACCTCTCCCCGACGCGCTTCATCGTCACGGACCAGGAAATGGCAACCAACCTGCCGGGAGTTTACGCTGCCGGCGACGTTCGCGACAAGCTCTGCCGCCAAGTGGCCACGGCCGTGGGAGACGGTGCCACTGCGGCTCATTCCGCATCCCTTTTTCTGGACACTCTGTGAACAAAACACCCATTTTCGCCTTCCTGTCCTGCGTGCTGCTCACCGTGTATCTGTCGGGATGCGGCATCATCGACTATTATTTTCTGACGCCTCCCGAGGACACGGCCCAGGAACTGGCCCAGGCCGGATTCGAAGCCATGGAGGAAAAGGATTATCGCCGGGCCATCACCGCCTTTACCAAGCTCAAGGACCGCTATCCCTTCAGTCCGTTTACCTCCGCGGCGGAACTGACCCTGGGCGACGCCTATTTTCTTTCGGAGCAATACGAGGCCGCGGTCCAGACCTATCTGGAGTTCGAGTCCCTGCACCCAGGACATGAGGCCATCCCCTACGTCCTGTTCCAGGTCGGCATGGCCAATCTCCGACAATTTCGCTCCATCGACCGCCCCACGGACAACCTGCATCTGGCCCTGCAGTATTTTCAACGCCTTCAACAGACCTTCCCCCAGTCTCCCCAGGCCCAGGACGCCGAGCAAGCCATCCAGGAGACCCGGACCCGCATCGCCGAGCACGAACTGTTCGTTGCCGACTTCTATTGGCGAAGAAGCCAATACGGGCCGGCTTGGCGGCGATATCAAGCCGTCCTTCAAGAGTTCGGTGACATTCCGGAAATTTCGGAGTACGCCCAGCGGCAAAGTGCTTTTTCCTACTACCGCTTCCAGAAACAGCAGTCCCAGGAAGACCGTGAAGAGCGGGAAGGCACCTGGAAGCGTCTGCTGGACTGGCTCTGATCCTGCCGCCCGTCGCGTAACGATGCTTTCGCTCCGTTTCCCCGCTTTTTCACGGCATTTCAGCCCGCCCGTTCGCCATGGCTGAACCCGGAAACTTGGCTTGGCCCGTTCTCTCAGACGAACTGCGCGTCCCGGATGACGTCCTGGCGAACGCCTATGCGTCAATCAACGATGTTGAGCGCTCCTGGATCAAGAAGAACATCGCCCAGCTCTACGCCCTGCACCCCCCTGCCGGCACGGACCGCGCCAGCACCCGAACCCGCTGGAACGGCGGCTTTGCCACCACCTCCACTCGCCTTGCCAGACCCTGGGCGTGTTTGGTGTACCCGGAATTTCCGAAAAGCCGAAGCGCTTCAGGTTGCCTTTCCAAATCCCTCGCCGGGTCCGGTCCGGCCGGAGTCGCCGCCGCCCTGGTGCCGGTGATGACCGCGGGCATTACCGACATTCTGACGATCCTGCACCCTTCGGCCTTGCGGTCCGCTCATCTGCTGACCACTCTTGAACTGTGCGGCCTGGAAAACGTGTACGCTGTTACTGGGGAAGCAATGCCAAAGGAACTCAACGCCCTGGTCGCACGGGAGCCGGCGGGCTTGATCCTGGATATGGGAGGTCTCGCGTCCCATGACCCGCTCTCAACAGAGGCCTTTCATCGGGCCATGGTCTGGCGTCCCCGACTTTCAGGGCGGCTCCGAATCTGGTGCGCCGCACCCGACCAGTGGGATTGGTCGACCCTGGAATGGAATCATCCGCGTGCCCGAATCGAAGCCTGGGGCCCGTGCCGCGACGCCGCGCCGGACCATTTCCTCCAGGTTGACGGAAACTGGGACGCCTTTCGTCGCTTACCCGGCGCTCTGGGCGTCGACGCGGACATGCTCCATGCCCCAGATTTGTCGGGAGTGTGGGGCCTTCCGGGCGACGGCCTGATCCTCACTCCGGGTCAGGAGGGCTGTTGGTACTGGCCGGACCTTGATCCGAGCTTCGTGTGTTTCCAAAACGGTATGGCCCTTGCTGATTCTCGATGACCACCGCCGAGGCGTTACCTTTCTCCTGCCCGTCGCGAACCAATCCGCAAGAAAGCAATCGTTCACTCCCCTTGGTACCCCCTTTCCTCGATTTCCCCTTGTAAGGCCGAGGGTTCATCTGTAAAAATCGCCTCCATGAGCAAAGCCAAATCCACGCCGACGACATCCTTCCCTGCCCACGGACCGGGAAAACGCTCCAGCTTGTCACTGGTTCGTAACATCGGGATCATCGCCCACATTGACGCCGGCAAGACCACGGTCACCGAGCGCATCCTTTATTTCAGCGGAGCCATTCACCGCATGGGCGAGGTGCACGAAGGCAACGCCACCATGGACTACCTGCCCGAGGAACAGGAACGGGGGATCACAATCACCTCGGCCTGCACCACCACCCAGTGGCATGAGTATATCCTGAACATCATCGACACTCCGGGCCATGTGGACTTCACCATTGAGGTGGAGCGCAGCCTGCGGGTCTTGGATGGGGCTGTGGGCGTGTTTTGCGCCGTCGGCGGGGTGGAGCCGCAGTCCGAGACGGTCTGGCGGCAGTCTGAAAAATTCGGTGTGCCCAAACTGGCCTTTATCAACAAACTTGACCGCCTGGGCGCGGACTTCGCCGCCGTGCTGGAGGACATGCGCTCCAAACTGCGCACCACGCCTCTGCCGCTGCAAATTCCGGACGGACAGGGCCAGGACTTCAAGGGCGTGATCGACCTGCTCCGGATGCGCTTTTTGAGCTTCCCCCCGGAGGACAAAGGCGCGAACGGCCAGTGGCAAGAGGCGGAGTTGACAGCTGAACAGGAACTGGCCGCTCAGCCCTGGCGGGAGCAGATTCTAGAAAAAGTCGCCGAACAGGACGACGCCCTGCTGGAGGCGTATCTTTCCGGCTTGCCAATGGACCTGGACGCTATTCAGGCCGTCATCCGCCACGCCACGCTGAAGGGCGCTCTGGTTCCCGTACTCTGCGGCTCAGCCCTTAAAAATGCCGGAATCCAGCCTCTGCTGGACGCGATCTGCTTCTACCTGCCTTCCCCCGAGGATGCCCCGGCCGCCAAAGGCGTCCATCCGGTCAGCCACGACTCCGTCTCCCTGTCCGCGGACCCCGGTGGGCCGCTGGCTGCCCTGGTCTTCAAGATCACCATTGAGGCCGGTCGGCGCTTGGCCTATACACGGGTCTACTCCGGCACCCTGGCCGAAGGCGAGCAGATCCGCAACGTGACCCAAGGCCAGGATGAACGTATTGCCCATATCTACCGGATGCACGCCGACAAAAAACAACGCCTGGACTCGGCGCAAGCCGGCCTGATCGTGGCCCTGGCCGGCTGCAAGGTCACCCGTACCGGGGATACGCTGGCGACGTTGAACAGCCCGGTGCTTCTGGAGCAAATCACCGCCTACCAGCCAGTGATCTCCCTGGCCCTGGAGCCCAAGACCCAGGCGGACGCCAAGAAACTCTCCGAGGCGCTTCAGTTTTTTCTGCTCCAGGACCCGACCCTGTTCCTGAGCCAGGACGAGGAAACCGACCAATTGATCCTATCCGGAATGGGCGAGCTGCACCTGGACGTTGTCCTTGAGCGGATGCACCGGGAGTACGGAGTTTCCCCACGGACCGGCAACCCGCAGGTGCTGCATCAGGAAACAATCCTCAAACCCGCCGAAGGGCAGGCCGTGTTCGAGCGCGAACTGGCCAAGATTCCACATTTCGGCGCGGTCCGGATCGCCGTGGCTCCGCGGGACCGGGACACGGGCAACGCCGTGCGCTGGACCATGGACATCCAAGGCTGGCCCGAAACCTGGATCAAGGCCGTGGAGCAAGGCGTCGCCGACGGCCTGCAAAGCGGCGTGGCCAAGGGATACCCGGTCCAGGACGTGCTGGTGGAAATCGTCCACTTGGAACGGCGCGACGGGGAATCCTCGCCGGTGGGCTACCAGATGGCCGCGGCCCAGGCCCTGAAGCAGGCCCTGAACGAAGCCGGCCCCGTGCTTTTGGAGCCGATCATGGACATCGAGATGACCGTGCCGGACGAATTCGTGGGCGAGGTGATCGGCCTCTTCAACTCCCGGGGCGGCCGCGTGGGCAACATGTTCGACCGCTCCGGAGCCAAGGTTATCACCGGCAGGGCTCCCATGCGACAACTATTCGGCTTTTCCACTGCCCTGCGCTCCGCCTCCCAGGGCCGGGCCGGCTTCACCATGCGCTTCGCCCGCTTCGACGCCCTGGCGTGATTCCCGCTCCCATGCAACCACGACGGACCAGGCTTTGGTGGGAAAACCTGATCAGGGGACTTCGCCATGGATACATGCGAATTCTGCGGCTCAAATCCAGCCCCCAAGACATCGCCCTGGGCATGGGACTGGGAGTGTTCATCGGCCTGCTGCCGATCATCCCGCTGCAGACCGTCGTGGTCCTGGCCCTGGCCCTGCTCCTGCGATGCAGCAAGCTGACCGCACTGATCGGCACCCTGATCACCAATCCGCTGACCATCCCGTTTTTTTACCTGATCATGCTCCGGATCGGCCGCTTTTTTCTTCCCGATGGGCGAGGACGGCTCAACCCGGATCATTGGACCATCGGAGAACTCCTGCAAGCCGGTTGGCATTTCTACGGCAGCATCCTGCTGGGCGGTTTCGTGATCGCCGTGCCCAGCGCCGTGCTGGCCTATTTCCTGACCCTGGCCGTGACCCGGGCACACCAAGCCCGCCGAGCCCGAAAGATGGCCACGTCGCCGTACAAAAAGCATCTCTATTCATCCTCGACCCAACCCTCCAGCCGACCTCCCGACTCCTCGGGATCGGGGGCATGATGCCGCCCGCTTTCAGAGCCGAGGGGCCGAAAACGCACCGGGTCGCGCACAGGCCCAAGCGCAGCCTGGGCCAGAATTTTTTGCACGACCAAGGCACGGCCTGGAAAATAGCGGACGCCCTGGAGGCTTGTTCCGGGCACCGGGTTCTGGAAATCGGGCCGGGGCGCGGTGCGCTGACCTGTCGACTCCTGGAGTCCGGCTGCGATCTGTACGCCCTGGAAAAGGACGGCGTCCTAGCCGGAGAACTGAAAAAACGCTGGCCGGAATTTTCAGTGACCGTCGCGGATGCGCTGCGGTTCAACTGGACGAAACTCGACGGTCCGTGGCGGATCATCGGCAACCTGCCCTACAATGTCGCCTCGCCGATCATCTGGGACTTGGTCGCCGACGTCCCGCGCCTGGAGCGGGGAGTATTCATGGTCCAAAAGGAAGTCGCCCAAAGGCTGGCCGCCGCACCGGGCTCGCGAAGCTACGGAGCCTTGAGCGTCTGGGTCCAGAGTCATGTCCAGGTTCGCGGTCTGTTCACCGTAGGGCCTCAAGTTTTCCACCCCCGCCCGAAAGTGGACTCCGCCGTGGTCCGCCTCACCACCTTGGCCCCAAAAGAACGCCTCCAACACTCCGATCCACTCCGCCGATTACTGCCCCTGTGCTTCCAGCAACGCCGCAAACAACTCAAGACCATCCTCCGCCCGCTGTGGGGCGACCACCTGGATCAGTGGTTCCAAGACCAAGCCCTGCGCCCGGAAAGCCGCCCCGAAGAACTCTCCCCCTGCCGCTTCCAACTCTTGGCGAACCTCGTTTTCCCATCATATTAATAAGCCGAAAAGCGCCCCTTCAGCCTCGCGCTGAGTATCTCGTGCTCGCAACGAATCGGCCAAGCCAGGCAAAGCAAGAAATAGCCGGCATTTTAACGGATGAGACTAGATGAAAACAAATTTTCCGCGGCCCCTCCTGATCATCACCTTGACAGACCGAAGCAGTTGTCCATAAGAGACTTCTTTTTTTCCAATTTCATTTTAGGGAGTTTTGCGATGCAAGTTGAAAAGACGAAAAACGGCGCCGCCGGCGCTTTTGTGTTTCAGGCCGTGGTGGAGAAGTGCGAGGGCTGTGAGCGGATCAAGGAAGACAATGGATTGCGCCATTGCACCAGCTACGCCGAACCCGAGGCCAAGTGGGCCTTGGGTGTCTGCAACTTCGCCACCCACGTCAAGGCCAGCGTGGACAAGCAGGGCAAGGTCAAGATCAACCCGCTGAAGGCTTCCAAACGCGCTGCTCGCGGACGTTAAGCGACCCTTTTGGTTTTGTGATCTTGTTCTGATGCGTGAAGCTTTGTGCTCCTTCATCTCCGGTGGACGCGACCGGTTGATTGAGTTGCAGCGAGACCTGGTGGCCATTCCGGCCCTGGGTCCGCTCAACGGCGGCCAGGGCGAACGGGAAAAAGCCGAATACCTCCTGCTCCTGCTGCGCTCCATGGGTATTCGGCAAATCGAGGAGATCCCGGCTCCGGATGACGCCGTGCCCAGCGGCTTCCGGCCCAATCTGGCCGCTGTGATTCCGGGCCGGGACGCCTCCCGGACCTTCTGGGTCATCTCCCATACCGACATCGTCCCTCCGGGCGATGCGGAGCTTTGGACCAGCCCCCCTTATGAGTTGCGGGTGGACGGAGATCTGATCTACGGACGCGGCGTGGAGGACAACCACCAGGGCTTGGTGGCTTCTTTGCTGGTGGCCGAAGCCGTGCTCGCCGGGTCTGAGCCGCCGCCCATCAATTTCGGAATGCTCTTTGTCGCGGACGAGGAGACCGCCAGCGCCAAAGGGTTGGACTACGTGCTCACCCACCGCCGGGATCTCTTCGCCCCCCAGGATTTGATCCTGATTCCGGACTTCGGAACCGCGGACGGAGAAATGGTTGAAGTGGCCGAGAAAAGCCTGCTCTGGCTGAAGTTCTCGGTCTTCGGCAAGCAGTGTCACGCCTCCACCCCCCAAAAAGGCGTCAACAGCCTGGTCGCCGCTTCGGACCTGATCCTGCGTCTGCGCTCCCTGTACGCCCGCTTCGACCACCAGGATCCGCTGTTCTTCCCCCCCACCTCCACCTTCGAAGCGACAAAGAAGGAAGCCAACGTCCCCAACGTGAACACCATTCCCGGGCTGGACGTCTTTTATGTTGACTGCCGGGTTCTGGTCCAATACGACCTGGATGAGATCCAGGCCGCCGTGGACGAGACCTGCGCCGGAGTGGCCGCGGATCACGGGGTGCGCGTGGAATGGGAGATCGTCCAGGAAGTCCGTTCGGCTCCGGCCACTTCACCGGACAGCCCCATTGTTCAGCGCATGCTGGCCGCGGTTCGAGCCGTGCATGGGACCAACCCCAGGCCCATGGGCATCGGCGGCGGCACCGTGGCTTCGTTTCTGCGCCGCCAAGGCATCCCCTGCGTGGTCTGGTCCACCCTTTTGGGCACGGCCCACCAGCCCAACGAGCATTCTTCCATCCGGAACACCCTGGCCGACGCCCAGGTCATGGCTCATGTCCTGTGCATGAATGACCCGGCCTGAAGACCGAACAGGAACTCGGGACGAATCTTTCCGAGATCGCCCGGACTTGACCCGGGTGATCCTTCGCCATCCCCATGCCTCGATCCTCCACCACTGAAGACCCTCCCTCTCCCCGGCCCTTTGACTGCGTAACCCTCCGCAAGCCCTTGGAGCCGGACCAGTTCGACGTAATCATCGTGGGTGCCGGCCATGCCGGGTGCGAGGCGGCCATGGCCGCTGCCCGGATGGGCCTGACCACTCTGCTGCTGACCATCAACATCGACCGTATCGGCCATCTTTCCTGTAATCCGGCCATCGGCGGCCTGGCCAAGGGACACATGGTCAAAGAGATCGACGCCCTGGGCGGATGCATGGGAGTCTGGGCCGACCAGGCCGGAATCCAATTCCGAATTCTGAACACCCGTAAGGGGCCGGCTGTCCGGGCCACTCGGGCCCAGATCGACCGGGACGCCTACATGCGGGTGGTCCAGCGGAACGTCTTCGCCCAGGAACGGCTCTGGGTCCGCCAGGAAATGGTGGATGGTCTGCTGGACCGGGACGGGCGCACCATGGGCGTGCGCACCCATCTGGGCGAGAACCTGCTCGCCCGGGCCGTGCTCCTGACCACGGGAACCTTTTTACGCGGCTTGATCCATATTGGCCTGGAACACTTTTCCGGGGGGCGACTCGGCGATCCGCCGACAAAATCGCTTTCCGCGGATCTGCTCCGGCTCGGCCTGGAATTGGGTCGACTGAAGACCGGCACCGTTCCCCGGCTGCGCCGCGACAGCATCGACTACCAGTCCATGACCCCGCAACCCGGAGACGATCCGCCGCGCCCCTTCAGCTTTCATTCTCCCGGCATCCGTCTGCCCCAGGTTCCCTGCCACCTGACCCATACCAACGCGGCCACCCACGCCGTGATCCGCTCCGGTCTTGACCGCTCCCCGTTGTATACCGGGATCATCCAGGGAACCGGCGCGAGATACTGCCCGTCCATCGAGGACAAAATCGCCCGGTTTCCGGACAAGGACCGCCACCAAGTCTTCGTGGAGCCCGAAGGCGTGGACCATCCGGAAGTCTATCCCAACGGCCTGCCCACCAGCCTGCCCCTGGAAGTTCAGCGGGCCATGCTGCGGACCATCCCCGGCCTGGAAGCGTCCCAGATCGTCCGCCCCGGCTACGCCATTGAGTACGATTTCGTCTTCCCGGAACAACTTCTGCCGACCCTGGAGACCAAAGTCGTTCGCGGTCTATACTTGGCCGGACAGATCAACGGCACCTCCGGCTACGAAGAGGCGGCGGCCCAGGGGCTCTGGGCAGCGCTGAACATCGCCGCGGCTCTGAACGGCGCCCCGCCTTTTCTTCTCGGACGCGACCAAGCCTACATGGCCGTGCTGGTGGACGACCTGGTGACCAAAGGCACCCGCGAGCCCTACCGGATGTTCACCTCCCGGGCCGAACACCGCCTTCTGCTACGCGAAGGCAACGCGGACCAGCGCCTGACCCCTTTGGGCCGGTCCCTGGGCTTGGTCCGGGACGATCACTGGCATATTTTTTCGCGAAAACACGGCGCCCTGCACGCCGCCTTGGAAGGACTGCGCTCCGTCACGGTCCGACCCGACGCTGCCACCAGGGCGTTTTGCGAGTCCCGGGGCACGGCCCTGCCGGGCAAGGCCCTCACCCTGGAGGAACTGCTCCGCCGACCGGAACTGCATCTGGCCGACCTGGCCGTATTCTGGCCGAACCTGGCCGGCCTGGAAGAGGATGTGGGCGAGGAAGTGGAAAACCGGGTCAAATACGCCGGATACCTGACCCGGCAGGAAGAACTGGCCGGCCGAGACCAGTTCCTGGAACGGCTTTGCTTGCCGGACGACCTGGATTACGAAATGGTGGCTGGACTTTCCCGTGAGGTTCGTGAAAAGTTGACTCGCGTCCGACCAATGAACCTGGGCCAAGCAGGCCGGATTTCCGGCGTCACCCCGGCTGCCCTGGGCTGTCTGCGCATTCACCTGCGTAAAATGGAGAAAACGCCTTCCCCACCATCACGGTCAAGTCCGTTGGGCACGCCCGAACCATGAACCTGCCCCTGGTCCGAACCCTGGGACGCTGGGCCATCGACCGGTCCCAAAGCTACACCGGGATGGCCCGCATTCTGACGCGGATCACCGCGGCCTTCCTGCGTCTTTCCGTTTTCAATCCGGCTGTTTTTTTCGTCCTCGTCCGGCAGATATACTTCACCGCGGTCCAGCCGCTGACCATCATCATCGTAGCGGCCCTGGTCCTGGGTTCGATCACGGTGCATATCCTCCTGCGCGCCCTGCTCACCCTGGGAGCCTACGAACAGATCGGAGACTATCTGATCACGGCCATGCTCCATCACATCGCGCCCATCACCTGCACCCTGATCATTGTCCTGCGTTCCGGGACCGCCGTGATCACCGAAATGGCCTTGATGAAGATCAACCGGGAAATCGACACCCTCGACGCCATGGCGGTGCCGGTGGAGGAATATCTCTATCTTCCGCGCTTTCTGGCGTTTGTGATCGCCGGTCCCTGCCTGAGCTTTTGTTTTTGCGTCATCGGCCTGTTCGGCGGCTTTTTGACACTGGGCTTTCTGCACGACATCACCTTTGCCAACTACCTGGACCGACTCCTGGCCGCGGTGCATGTCTCGGACGTGCTGAACCTGATCGCAAAGTCCGCGCTCATGGCCGGGTTGGTCTGCCTGGTGGCCCTGCAACGTGGGCTCAGTGTCCAGCGCTCCTTCACCGAAGTTCCGATCCGTTTGATCCAAGGCATGATCCAGATCGTGACCCTGATCATCGCCGTGAAAGTGCTCTTCAATCTGTTCTGAAGCTGGAATCGGTTCACCCCGAATCAACCCCAATCACCCAAAAACACCTCGAAACACCCAGAGTCACCATGTCCCCGTCACCGGCCTTCGTATCACAACTCACGGCAAAACGTCGGCATCTCCTTCTGGTTTCCGAAAACGAGCCGACAATTTCCCGGCTCACGGCCATGATTGTCCAGTCCGATTTCCACATCGGGGTCATCAGTGAGAACTTCCCCTTTTTGGCCAACCTTTCCGCACTGGAAAACATCGTTTTGGGGTGCATGTACCACAAGGCCATGTCCTTCCAGTCCTGCCGGGAGAGAATCCAGGGGCATATCGACATCCTGGGACTGAATGACGCCCTGGACCAGCGGGCCCAGATCCTGAGCAGATCGATGCTGCTGAAAATGCATCTCCTGCGCTGCATCGCCAACGAATCCGCCTTCATCATTTTACCTCTGCCTTCCCGCTCGGACTGCGACATCCTGAGCCGGGCCTTGGAAAGCTTGGAGCGCGAGATTTTTCTCTGGGTTGCCTGCTTGTCAAACAATCAGGATATCTATACTTCCTTGGAATACCCCATCATTGACCTGAACTCCCTGCAATGAGCCTCAATCAACGCACCCTGGAACTCAAAGTCGGCTTCTTCGTGCTGGCCATACTCGTCGCCGTGGTCCTTTTGATCGTCCATATCGGAATCAAAAAAGACCTCTTCGCCGAGCGCATCCAATATACCGTGGTCAGCCAGACCGGTGAACGGATCGAGCCGGGCGTTCCCGTTCGGCTTTCCGGCTTCAACGTCGGCCAGGTCACGGAAGTGACCCTGGATCGGGTGGACCAGGTCCGGATGACCATCCTCGTCCTGAAGCGCTATCAGCAATGGTTCACCGAGGACGCCAGGATCATTCTGGAACAGGAGGGCTTCATCGGCAACAGCTTCCTGAAACTGATGCCCGGCTCGGAAACCTCTCCGGTACTGGAGGAAGGCGCGGTGATCCGCCTGGACAAAATCGGCGGCATCAGCGAACTGATCCAGGACATGCAGCCGGTGATCGAGGCCCTCAGGGCCATCGTGATCAACGTCTGGGACCTGACCGACTACCTCGTTGACCAAGACGGGCCTGTGCGCCGCATTCTGGTCAACGCCGAAACCATGACCGAACGTCTGCTGGTCGAACACGGCCTGATCCACTACCTCGCCGAAGACCCCCGCCCCGTCGAGCATATCGACCAAATCCTGGCCCGAGCGGATACCGCGATGCTAGGCGTCAACCGCCTGTTGGACAGCACCGCGCTGCGGGTGGAGGACTTGGCTCCGATCCAGGAAGAGATCGCCGGGGTGATCCGGGAAGTGAACATGCTGGTCGTGGAGTTCCATGGCATCCGGGAAGACATCTCGCCGCTCTTGGCCAACGTCACCCAGATTTCCGAAGACGTAAAAACCGCGACCCATGACCTGGTCAGCCTGCGCCGCCAGGGTGAATACAGCCTGCGGCTGGGCACGGAACTGTTGCTGCGGCTCAAGGAAACCTGGCCGCTTTCCCGCCGGGAAGCGACCGGACCGAAACACGCCTACCCCTGGCCATGAGAGTGCGCAAAATGCAGTTTCCCGCCGACCCTCTCCAACTCGCCTCTTCCCGCCTTCAAGGGTTGTCTCGGGTCGCGTCGCTGATGCTGATCGTGATGTTTTTCTCGTCTCTGTGGGCATGTGGACCTTCCCAACCGCGGTCCGCGTACCCTCCCCCGGACACTCTGCGTATGGCCGAAGCCCAGCGCCACGAGTTCATCCAACTTTTTCTGCAAGGCCGCTGGTGCGAGGCCCAGGGACTGTTTGAGCGCAGTCTGGAAAGCTATCATATCCAGGACGACTTTTGCTCCGCCGCGCAAAACCACCTGATTGCCTGGAAACTGCACCAATACCTGAACCTGGACGCGGACCACCATCTGAGCGCGGCCCGGGATCAGGCCGGAACCGGGTTGGATTGCCCGGGGCTCAATCTGCCCGACCTTGACGCGGTCCACGAGGTCCCAGCCGACGATCACCTCACGCCGCGGGATCGAACCTACCGGAAAATGATCGATCAGGGTGCGTTCACGGCCCTGACCGCCAAGCTGCGCGCGGAGCCGGATCCGCTCTTCTCCTCGGTCTACGGACGCAAGGCCGCAAAGGCCGCCTTGGACGCGGACCATCCGGACCAAGCCCGGACGCTCATCCACCAGACCCGCGAACTGGATGCCGAGCAAGGTTGGATCGTCTTTCTCATCGAAGACTGGAGCTTCATCCTGTCCCTGACTCCGGCCCCGGACGAGGTTCGCCACATCCAAAACCGTATTGGTCTCCTGCGCAATCTGATTCAGCCATGTTCACCGTAAAAACATTCGGCCCCCTTCCGCTGCCCGTCAGCCAAACCGAGTTCTATTTCCAAAACTGGGAATTCAGCTTTTCGGACGCCCAGAAGCCGCTGACTATAACCATCGCTCTGATCCTGTTTCTGGTCCTGGTTTCCGCGGCGGTCACCCTGTATCGTCGCGCCAAGGGCTCCGAAACCGCCGGACTTTCCATTCACGAACCAGCCAAGATTCAAGATATTCTCAACGAAGCGCTCCAACAACGCGCCACGTATGAATTGCGCTTCCAGGACGAAAGCGCCCAGCGCACGAGATTTACCTGCTCCCCCGTGGGTTTTGCTCCCGCCGTGGGGATCTCGCTGGAGCTTTCCGGATATATCAAGCCCCGAAAGTCTTGGATTGGCCGAGGCGTCGTCTGCTACTTCAAAACCGCCGGGCAACGCAAAGAAATCAAATGGTCATTTTTCTCCTTCACGACCACCATCGTCGATCTCGTCTCCTCCCAAACCCGCCAACACATCGTCCTTGCCACCCCGGAAAAACTGGAACGCAAGCAGCGTCGCGGCCACCTGCGCCTGGACCCGCCCAGTGAAGACATCCCGGAGGTTCAAATCTGGCCGGAGACTCTTTCCAATCTCGACCGCCCGGAGGATGATCTCCCCCTCCTGGAATTCATGGTCACACAACAGGACAACCCCCTGCGCGTTCTGAACATTTCCGGTGGCGGCCTCTTGCTGGAGTTGCGCCCCCCCCTGCCGAAGGTTTTGGGAGCAGACCTGGAAAAAGGGCATCGGTTCTTCATCCGCCTGGGCCTCCGCGACCCGGAGCAAGGCACCGTGCGGTCATACCAGCTCTTAGCCCAGGTCCGGAATATTTTCATCGACCCGACCCATGGCAAACGCTTGATTGGACTCTCCTTCGTCGCCCACCTCCCCGAGACGGAAGGCCCAAGACGCTGGGAGCCCCTGAACGGCAATGGCGTTGAAGAAATCGAGGACTGGGTTTTTAAACGACATCTGGGTTTATACCGGGAAAAAGGCCTGGTTTGAGGGTGGGGCGGAACCCACTAAAACCCATAAACCAAACAACACGGGAGGAATCTTGGAAGAGGGCATGGAAGGCAAATTCTGGAGCATGTTCAAACGGATTTTTCGCAAGGACGACGCATCCAGCATTGAAGCCATCATTCTGGCGGCCAGGGACGAAGGCGAGATCCGCAAGGAGGAGGCCTCCATCGTTCTCAAAGTGCTGCGCCTGGGACGCAAGCAGGTCCACGAAATCATGATTCCGCGCACGGATATCGTCTGCGCCGAGATCGAGGACCGGATCGAAGACGTGGCCGAGTTGATCATCGCCCACGGTCACACCCGTATCCCGATTTACAAGGATAACAAGGACAACATCGTGGGCATCGTGCACGCCAAGGACCTGTTGCAGTTCGTGCTCCACCCCACGTCGTCTCCCCAAAACAGGCTGGAGGAAATCCTTCGCGAGCCCCTGTTCATTCCGGAAACCAAGAACGTCATGGAAATGCTCCAGGAGTTTCAGTCGCGCAAGAACCATCTGGCCGTCGCCCTTGACGAATACGGCGGGACTTCGGGCATGCTCACCTTCGAGGACGTCCTGGAGGAGATCGTCGGAGACATTGAGGACGAGTACGACGCCCCGCGGCCCGACGACATCCAGATCCAGGAAGATGGAGGCTACCTGATCTCCGGCAGGACCGAGCTGACCGAATTGCGGGAAAATCTTGTGGTGGCCCTAGACAGCGACCAAGTGGACACCATCGGGGGCTACCTGTCCCAACTGGCCGGTCGGGTACCGCGCAAGGGCGATGTTTTCGACATTCAGGGCTTCCGCTTCCGGATCAAGGACGCGGATCAGAAAAAGGTCCGCTGGATCGACGTCCATCCCCTGGAAACGGAAGCCGGCCCGGAAGCATGATGTCCTCCCCGCTGTCGGCCGCGCTTTTGGTCGCCCTGCTCGGAGCTTGGTTCGGCCACGCCAACCCGATCTCCCACGTGCCCGGAGCGGCCCTTCTTTTTCCAGCCGCGCTGTTCTGGATCGCCCTGAAGGCCTCCTCTCCCTCCGCTGCCTTTCGCTCCGGCTGGATCTGCGCCGCCGCGGCCTACGCGGCCTGCCTGTACTGGGTCTTCATCCCGGTCCACGTCCACGGGGGCCTGCCTTGGATACTGGCTCTGCCCTGCCCGATCCTCCTGGGTCTATATCTTGGCCTGTACGGCGGCGTTTTTTCGTCCCTGATCCATTGGGCGCGCCCCGCCCTTTCCCCCGCCTTCCTCGGCTTGAGTGCCGGCCTACTCTGGGGCGGGATGGAAATGGCCCAAGGCACGCTGTTCTCCGGCTTCTCCTGGTTGACCCTCCCGGCGGCCCTGGCCCCTTGGCCCGCGGCCATCCAGGGCTTGGCCCTGGTGGGCGAATACTGGCTGTCCGCGATGTTCGTGGCCGCGACGGCCTGGCTGATCCTGTCTCGCGAGAGCACGTTCAGCCTGTTGCTGGGCATCGCCACTCCCCTGATCCTGATCGGTTTCGGGATCATGACCCTAGCCAAGCCCCTCCCGGAAGGGGAGTCGGTCCGGGTCACGCTGGTCCAGGGCAATATCGACCAAACCGTAAAATGGGAGACGGAATACCAGGAAGCCACTGTCCGGGCATATCTGAATCTGACCGCCAAGGAATTGTCCTCCGGGCCGGAACTGGTGGTCTGGCCTGAGACGGCCATGCCCTTCTACCTTCAGGAAGAACACGCCTTGTCCAGGCAGGTCCGGGACTTCGTCCGCTCCCAGGAGCACTTCACCCTGCTCACCGGCGCTCCGCGTTACGAAGTGAACCTGTCCACCGGCGAGATCGGGTACGCCAACTCGGCCTTTTTGCTCGGCCCCAAAGGAGAAACCATCGACGTCTACGACAAGGAACACCTTGTCCCCTTCGGCGAGTACGTTCCCCTGGCTGGCCTCCTGCCCTTCATCCGCCGCCTGGCCCACAGCGAAGGCGACTTCGTGCCCGGCAACGACCCCGCTCCACTGCGTTGGGACCGGCTTGCTCTGGGCATGCTCATTTGCTACGAAGCAATCTTTCCCGGATTGAGCCGGGAACGGGTTCGCGCCGGAGCGAACCTCCTGGTGAACATCAGCAACGATGCCTGGTTCGGCCGATCATCCGCCCCGCGGCAGCACTTGAACCAGGCCGTCCTCAGGTCCGTGGAGCAGGGCCGATTTCTCGTTCGTTCCACCAATACGGGCGTCTCGGCGATCATCGACCCCCGGGGCCGACGACTGGAAGCCGGAGGATTGTTCCATCGCTTGACCCTCTCCTATCCGGAAGTTCTCCTTCTCGAAGACCGCACGTTTTATCATCGGCACTTCGCGTTCCTTCAGGCGCTCTTGCCCGCGGCCGTCGCCCTGTTGCTCGGATCGGTCTGGTGGCTTCGCCGACGACGAGCGTCTTTCGGGATGAAGTAAGTTTTTTTTGTAACTGCTCAGAAAATGTTGGTGTTAAAAAAAAGAGCGATCTCTTGAATGCCGCGGAAAGAACCTGGATTCCGGCCTTCGCCGGAATCCAGTCCGAATTGTCCCGAGTGAGCTGAGTAGTCCCTTTGTTTGACTATCATCATGCACCGCATTGAACCACGGAGTCTTGTTTCATGAGTACGGCTGAAGCCCAGCGCGCCGAGAAAGGGAAAAAACTATTGCAGTTTTCCGAACTGAAGACGGAAAACGCGAATATGGAAGAGCAATTCAACAGCTTCTGGAGGAGTCTTTGACCGGGATTCCTACGAAGCTCGCCTGGTGGAGATCGACAAGGCCATCTCCCATCCCGAGGCCTGGAATGACCCCCGGAGCATGACGCCCCTGCTTCAGGAAAAGACACGGCTCAGCGGAGCGCTTCAGGAATGGAATGGTCTGCGCAAAGCCAAACAGGATCTGGACGAGTGGCTGATCATGGCTGAGGACGAACCCGACCAGGAAGTCCTGGAAGAGGTTCAGAGACACATAACCGTTTTGTCCGACAAGCTGGAACAGGCGGAACTGCATACCTTGCTCAGCGCACCGGAAGACCAGCATCCGGTGATCCTGGAAATCCATCCCGGGGCCGGAGGCACCGAAGCCCAGGACTGGGCCGAAATGCTTCTGCGGATGTACCGGCGCTGGGCCGAGCGCCACCAGTTCAAGGTCCAAGTATTGGACTACCTGCCCGGAGACGAGGCGGGGGTGAAGAGCGTGGTGCTCCAGATCGAAGGTCCGTACGCCTACGGCCTATTGAAAAGCGAAAAGGGCATCCATCGCCTGATCCGCATCTCGCCCTTCGACTCCTCCGGCAGGCGGCACACCTCCTTCGCCTCCGTGGACGTCTATCCGGACGTGGGTCAGGAAATCGAAATCGAAATCAACGAGGAAGACCTGCGCATCGACGTATTCCGGGCCAGCGGCCCCGGCGGGCAGCACGTGAACAAAACCAGTTCCGCGATCCGGATCACTCACCTGCCCACGAACATCGTGACTCAGTGCCAGAATGAAAAGTCCCAGCACCGCAACAAGGACGCGGCCATGAAGATGCTCAAGGCCCGCCTCTACGAACTGGAGTTGCGTAAACGCGAGGACGAAAAACAGGCCCAATACGCCACAAAAGACGCCATTGCCTGGGGCAGCCAAATCCGGACCTACACCCTCCAGCCCTACCGTTTGATCAAGGACCATCGCACCAATTTCGAAATGGGCAACGTCGAGGCCGTGCTGGACGGAGACATCGACGACTTTATCCGAAACCATCTCCTGGAGACCCATGTCCGAAAAGCCGCCTAGCCTTCCCGCACCTTCGGAATTGCGGGCCGAGTTGGAAACCCTGCGTGGCCGACTGGCCTCCCTGCATCCGGACTCAGAGCCAAAAGACAATCCCGGTGCGGACGCGGTTCTGTTTCGACTGCTCAGGGGTCTTTCTCCGGAACGCTCCGACGACGTGCAGGCCGTGCTTCAAGGATTCCCCTGGGTTTTTCTGCCTCTGGAAGACAATGCCTACCCGGCTCTGAGTCGACTCCAGGCCCGGCTCGACGACCTGACCCACGCCGCCGGTCACGACGATCTGACCGGTCTGGCCCGACGAATCGTGTTCGATCAGGCCTTGCTCACGGAGATGGAGCGCGCTCGCCGCTCCAGGCTGTCCTTGAGTCTGGCCATATTGGACATCGACGATTTCAAGCAAATCAACGACGACTGCGGCCATGTCCACGGAGACTTGGTCCTGCGAACCGTGACCGAGGTCCTGCGTAAAAACATTCGCAGGGCCGATCTGGCAGCGCGCCTGGGCGGGGAGGAATTCGCCCTGCTGATGCCCGCCACGACACAGACCAGTGCTGTGTACCTGCTGGAACGGATCATGGACGCCGTCCGCAAACTGCGCTTCGACTGCCCCACCGCCAGCGGCCCCCAGGTGACCGTTTCCGTCGGACTGGCCTGCTACAAGGGATTCCGGGATATGCTGCCCGTGGAGTTGGTCGAACTGGCGGACAGCGCTCTGTACTCGGCCAAGCGGACCGGGAAGGACCGCCTGGAGAAAGCCCCTTTCAGGGACATCGCTCCGGATCCGGCCTCCCAAACCTTGGTGGATACCACGGAAAAAAACTTCCTCTTCCACGGTCTTTCCTCCTGATCACCTCAAGCACCGACATCTCATGCGAACCAACCCAAACAAAACTTTGAGCATTGCCGTATTCAGCGGCAAAGGCGGCGTCGGCAAGTCCAGCCTCAGCGCAAACCTGGGCTTTTGTCTGAGCGAATCCGGCCAGCGTTGCCTGCTGATGGATTGCGACCTCGGACTGGCCAATCTGGATGTCCTGCTGGGTATTTCCAGTGAAATCACCATCCAGGATCTCCTGACCCTGGACATCACCGCCCAGAGTATCGTCCAACCTGTGGCCCCGAACCTGGATCTGCTCCCCGCCGCAAGCGGCGTGCCCGAACTGGTGGAAATGGACGAGGATCAGCGCGCCCTGTTGCTGAAGAAGCTGGAACCGATCATATCCGAATACGCCTTCCTGATCCTGGACATGGCCGCCGGTCTGAACCCCACTCTGCTGTCCATGGCCAGGGCCGCGGCCAAGCGAATCGTCGTGCTCACACCGGAGCCCACCTCGTTGACCGACGCCTATGCCGTGATCAAAGTGCTTTCGACCAAGGCCGACATTCGCGATTTCCTGATCCTGGTCAACCAGGTTGCTGACCGGGAAGAAGCCCAAACCACCCATCGACGCCTGGACGCCGCCGTGGAAAAATTCCTCGGCTTCAAAACCCACTACCTGGGCATGGTCCGGAGTGATCCGAACATGGGCAAGGCCGTGGCCAAGCAGCAGGCCCTGATGCGCTTCGCGCCCGAATCGCCGGCCGCCGAGGACATCCGAGTGCTGGCCGAACGCCTGCGGTCCCTGCGCACGGCCCTGATGCCGGAACTGATCGACAAACCGGCTCTGGCAAATTTTTAGCCCTCAACCTATAGAATTTTTTCACGTATCGGTGTAAGTAGTCACGAATTGGCCCTCACCGTGTGTTTTATATCGTCTGCCATACCGCTTTGGGGAGAATGCTTATGAATAAAAGTGAATTGATCCGCACCCTGGCCGAAAAGAACGACATCCCGATGGAATACGCCAACATCGTGGTGAGCACCTTTTTTCAGTCCATCAAGGACGCGATGATCCAGGGCGATCGCGTGGAAATCAGGGGGTTCGGCAGCTTCAAGGTCAAGGACTACCAGGGGTACAAGGGCCGCAACCCCAAGACCGGTCAGTCCGTGGAAGTCCAACCCAAACGCCTGCCCTTCTTCCGACCAGGCAAGGAACTTAAGGACCACCTGAACGAAGACGCGTAGCGAGACGAGCGGAACACCGCAGTCAAATCGGAAAATTCGTGCTCGTGCTCAGCCGGTCACGGCGATGCTCGTGCTCGTAATCGCCTGTTTTTTCCGAGCTTCACAGCTCGATTCCGATTACGAGTATGAACACCGCTTCGCTGAGCACGACAGGACGGCCCGATTTTTTGACAGGTACCGCCACACGGCGTCGGTGCGCTTTAGGAATCGTTATGAACCAACGGATAGCAACCAGCGATGCGTTCGGTCCCTGGGTGGAGTGCTGCAAGATGCAGGGCAGCGGCAACGACTTCGTGGTCCTGGACAACCGGGCCTTGCAGCTTGCCCCGGATGAAATGCCCGACTGGGCCAAGGCGGTCTGCCGCAAGGCGTTCGGCGTGGGAGCCGATGGGCTGATCCTTTTGGACACGACGCCTCCGGGCGTGGACGCGGACTATATCTGGCACTTCTACAATGCCGACGGCTCCCGAGCCGAAATGTGCGGCAACGGCTCCCGGTGCGCCGCCAGGCTGGCCCATGAACTAGGGCTGGCCGAAAGGACGCATGTTTTGGGCACGGACGCCGGTCCCATCAAAGCCGAGGTTTTGCCCGACCAGGATATGGTCAAGGTCCAATTGACCCCGCACCATGATCTGCGCCTTGGATTGAACATCCCTTTGGAGTCGTCTTCTCTGGACGCTTCCGGGCAAACAGCCACGACATCTTCCTGGGAAGCCCACTTCGTGAACACCGGAGTCCCGCATCTGGTCGTCTTCTCTCCGGATGTGGCCGCCCTGGACGTCCAAGATCTCGGCCGTCGCTTCCGCAACCACCCCCGGTTCGCCCCCAACGGCACCAACGTCAATTTCATCCAGGTCCAGGACCGGGATAATCTGTTGTTGCGCACCTACGAACGCGGTGTGGAGGGCGAAACCTACGCCTGCGGCACCGGAGCCGCGGCTTCGGCCCTGATAGCCCACTCCCTGGGCAGAACCGGACCGGAAGTGAACATTCGCACATCCGGAGGCGAGCTTCTCGGCATCACCATCGGCCAAGACGCTGTCTTTCTGACTGGAAATGCCGTCTTGGTCTTCATGGCCAACCTCAATCTCCGATCCCTGGGTCTGAGTCGGACCGAGCCCTAATCGACGACACGGTCCGCGACGGGTTCTTCATACGCCCGGAACCGGGGCGCACGTACAGCACAAGGAGGAAATATGTCTTTTACTGGAGCGTTCACCGCGTTGGTCACGCCATTCAACAACGGCGTGGTCGATGAAGACGCCTACAGAAGTCTGATCGAATGGCAGATCGAAGCGGGCATCAACGGCTTGGTCCCCTGCGGCACCACCGGCGAATCCGCGACCCTTTCCCACGCCGAGCACGCCCAGGTCGTCAAGATCTGCGTCGATCAAGCCAAGGGTCGGGTTCCCGTGCTGGCCGGTTCGGGCTCCAACAGCACCAAGGAGGCCGTCGAACTGACCAAGGTGGCCAAACAAGCCAAGGCGGACGGCGTCCTGCTGATCACGCCCTACTACAACAAGCCGACCCAGGAAGGACTGGTGGCCCACTTCAAGGCCGTGGCCAAGGAAGTTTCCATCCCCATGATCCTGTACAATGTTCCGGGCCGGACCTGCGTGAACATGCTTCCGGAGACCCTTTCCCGGCTGTTCCGGGAGGTCCCGGAGGTCAAGGGCGTCAAGGAGGCCACCGGGAACATGGCCCAGGTTTCCGAAGTGCTCGAATACTGCGGACCGGATTTCATCGTTCTTTCCGGGGACGACTTCACGGTCCTGCCCCTCTTGGCCCTGGGCGGCAAAGGGGTCATCTCCGTGGTTTCCAACATCGCTCCGGACAAGATGAGCGACCTCTGCCGCGCATACCGGGAGGGCGACACCGCCAAGGCCCAGGACCTGCATTATGAGCTGGCCCCGCTGTGCCGGGCCATGTTCCTGGAGACCAACCCGGTGCCCGCCAAGACGGCCCTGTCCCTGATGGGCAGGATCAAGCCGGAGTTCCGCCTGCCCATGGTCAGGTTGCAGCCCAACAACGAGGCCCGGCTCAAGGACATCCTCGGGCAGGCGGGCCTGATCACCCTGAAGAAATAGTCCACCGCCGCGCAGGGTCCGGCGACCAGGGGCGGGGGCTCTCCCTCGTCCCTTTTTTATTTCGCGTCCCGCGATCAGCAACCATTCCAACACCCGGGTAAAGCTCCCCCGTGCTCAAAACCTACCTCAAGCTGCTCTGCACCTCCATGTTCTGGGGCGGCACTTTCGTAGCCGGGCGAGTGGTGGCCGCTGACCTGCCGCCGTTCTCCGCTGCGTTTCTGCGCTTCGCCATCGCCGCGGTCAGCCTGGTGATTCTGGTGCGCGTGTACGAAGGCGGCCTGCCGCGACTTCGCCTGGGTCAGTTGCTTCCGGTGTTCATCCTGGGCATGAGCGGCATCTTCGCCTACAATGTCCTGTTCTTCACCGGACTGCGCACCGTGGAAGCCGGACGAGCGGCGGTGATCGTGGCCACCAACCCCATCTTCATCGCCCTGCTGGCCGCCCCGCTATTCAAGGAACCACTGGGCATGGACAGGCTGACCGGCATCGGCCTTTCGGTCTGCGGGGCGACCCTGGCCATTACCGGTGGTCGGCCCCAGGATCTCTTTCATCAAGCTTTATCCTGGGGCGATGTGGCCATTTTCGGCTGCGTGGCCAGTTGGGTGATCTATCTCCTGGTGGGCAAGGTGATGATGAAGGATCTTTCGCCCCATGCGGCGGTGACCTGGTCCTGCCTGGTGGGCGTCGCGGCCCTGCTGCCCTTCAGCCTGGCCGAGGGCTTGCCGGGTCACGTCCTGGCGCTGACCTGGACGAGCTGGGCGGCCCTGATCTATCTTGGAGTATTCGGCACGGTGCTGGGGTTCACTTGGTTCTACCAGGGCGTCAAAACCATCGGGCCTTCCAGGGCCGCGGTGTTCATCAACTTCGTGCCCGTCTGGGCCATTGTCTCCGGATTTCTGATCCTGGGTGAAACCATCAGCCTGACCCTGATTCTGGGAGCGGCCATGGTCGGCCTTGGCGTGTACCTCACCAATCGCAAAGGGGCGGCGCCCCGATGAACAAGGCAGATTCCTTCTCAATCTTCGGACGCTATCCGGATCGGTATCGAAATCGAAATCGTGATCGAAATCGATTTCTGATAACTTTCCGATTGCGATAGCGATTTCGATTTCGACTGATGCTGGCCCACCCTGACATCTCCCATGCTTGAATTATTACAGTTTCACAAAGAACCAATTGAGACTGCCCCGATGAAGCCCCAAACAACGTTTATTGATGATCGCGCCCAAGCAAACCTCGCCCCTCCCCCCCTCGGGCTGTCCTGGCTGATCTGGGGGCTGGGGGCCGCGCTCTACTTCATGAGCTTTTACCAGCGGGTGGCCCCGGCGGTGATGACCGACCTTCTGATGAGCGACTTCCAGATCGGAGCCGCGGCCCTGGGAAATTTTTCGGCCTTTTACTTCTACAGCTACGTGGCCATGCAGGTTCCCACGGGTATGCTGGCGGACTACTGGGGACCGAGACGTCTGCTCACCGCCGGGGCCTTGCTGGCGGCCCTGGGAACCTTTTTTTTCGCCCTGGCCGACACCGTGCTCCTGGCCAACATTGGGAGGCTGCTCATCGGCGGTTCCGTGGCCGTGGCCTGGGTAACCCTGATGAAACTGGCCACCCACTGGTTCCCGCCGCGGATGTTCGCCTTTGTCACCGGGATCGGACTGCTGGTAGGGGTGATGGGCGCGGTCACCGCCGGGGCGCCGTTGCGCCTACTGGTCGACATGATGGGTTGGCGCGGGGTGATGTGGATTCTGGGACTGATCTGTCTGGCCCTGGGCGCGGCCATCTGGCTGATCGTCCGCGACGACCCGACGCAGCGAGGATATGCCTCCCATGCTCCCCTCCTGGCCGCGAAAACGGGCCACACCGGCGGGATGTTCCACGGGCTTGGAAGCATCTTCCAGTACCGGAACACCTTACTACTCACCGTGGCCCAGGGCGGCATGGTCGGCACGGTCCTGACCTTCGGCGGACTCTGGGGGGTTCCGTTCCTGGAGGCCCGCTACGCCCTTTCCACGCTGGCCGCCGCGGCTCTGAGTTCTGCGATCATGATCGCCTGGGCCCTCTCCGGCCCCCTCCTGGGATTCTTCTCGGACAAGTTGTGCGCCAGGAAACGGCTTTACGTCACCGCGTCCCTCATCGCCTTGACGGGCTGGTCTTCAGCCCTGCTCATCCCCGGACTACCCTTGCCCCTGTTCGCCGCGGCGGCCATGATCGGAGCCGCGGCCTGCGGCGTGGTCATCGTGGGCTTCGCCTTTGCCAAGGAATCCGTGCCACCGCGACTGGCCGGGACGGTCTCCGGAGTTTGCAACATGGGCACCATGTCCGGCCCGATGATCCTCCAGCCGCTGGTCGGCTGGCTCCTGGACCGTCAATGGCGGGGCGAGCTGCTCAACGGCGTCCGGGTCTATGACGCCCAGGCCTACCAAGCGGCCTTCCTGCCCATGCTTGCCTGGCTCTGCCTCACCCTCGCCCTGGCCTGGTTCACCAGGGAAACCCACTGCCGTCCGGCTCGCGAGACCTGATATCCGGTCCGGGAGAATCCATCCCTGACAGGAATCAATCCAGAGTACGTTTTCCTCTTTCACTCCACCGCCAGAAAACCACCGACCAACCCGGCCAGCCTTTCCGGCTCCTGATACATCACCCCGTGCCCGCCCCCCTGGATTTCGACGGCACGGGCGTGGGGCAGGGCTTGGGTCAGGATGTGGGCGTTTTGCGGGGGGATGACCCGGTCTTCGGTTCCGGTGATGATCAGGGTGGAGTTGGTGACGGTGGGGAGGCGGTCGCGGGTGCCGGGCCAGGAGCACAGGGTTTGGGCTTGGCGCTGGATGTGGGCGTCGATGATCGGGGCGGTGATGGGGGGAAGGTATGCGGAGGGGTCGGGGTTTTGGCGCAGCCAGTCCTGGGGGAAAAGGTTGTTCAGCATGCGCTGGATGCGCTCTTCCAGGGTGCCGGAAAGGTCGGTCAGGGATTTCCAGGTTGCCTCGTCCGGCCAGATCGCGGCCTCGCCGCCGCATGATCCCGTCAGGAGGATCAATCTGTCCACCCGGCGCGGATGGCGCAGGACCAGTTCCTGGGCAATGAACGCGCCCATGGACCAGCCCAGGACGTGGGCCCTTTCGATGCCCAACCCGTCCAGCACGGCCAGGGCGTCCTCGGCGAACAACTCGATGGAGTACGGCGCGTCCGAGGAACCGCTGAACCCCATGCCCCGATTGTCGAAAACGATCACCCGTCGGTCCCGCGCCAACCCCTGAATCAAAGCGGGCGGCCACATTTCCATCAGCCCGCCGTAGCCCATGATCAGCACCAGGGGCGGTCCGGAGAATGATCCGAGGGACGCTTTGGCAGGGATCTCCGATCCGGCCTCCAGCGGGCCGTATTGACGCCAGGCGATCTGAACGTCTCCGGCCTGGACAAAGCCGGACTTCATTGACTCTTCCATGATCAAATCCTCACTTCCCCCGGCCCGGGCCGTAGCGCCGCAAAGGACAAAGGCCATCAGCAGAAACACGGAAGCCAGAACAGAAAATACACCCTGAATCATCATCAAGAGCCTCCTGTGGATTACGAGACGAACAGCGGCACGAAGGAAAACGTCGTTCCGTCGAACAGTCCTTTGTCGCTGAGCTTCAGAGCCGGAATGACCAGCAGGGCCATGAAGGAGAGGGTCATGAACGGCGCGGTCAGCGGGGACCCCAGATTCTTGGCCGCGGCGTCCAGGCGCTGATAGGCCGCGGCCACGGCCTGGGCCCCGTCCGCGCTCATCAGGCCGCCGTAGGGCAGGGGCAGCACGTCGGACTTGTCGCCGTGAACAACGCTGATGCCGCCTCGGTTCTCCACCAGCAGGTTTACGGCCCGGGCCATGTCCGCGTCGTTCGCGCCCACGGCGATGATATTGTGGCTGTCGTGGGCGATGGTCGAGGCCAGGGCTCCGGTCCGCAGGCCGAACCCCTGGATGAAGGCCAGGGCCGGCGGTGCCTGGCGGTAGCGCTGCAGGACCATGAGCTTCAGGATGTCCCGCTCCGGGTCGCTGATGGCCAGCCCGTCCTTGATCCGGGCGCGGGCAGTGGTCGCCTCGGTGATCAACTGGCCGTCCAAAGCCCGGATCACCCGAATGGTTTCGGTTTGGGCGGGCAGGGCCAGGGCCTGCTCGGTGAAGGGCCGGGCTTCGAAAATATTCACCGGCCCTTCGGCTACAGGCTCCAGCAAGCTCCGGCCGTCCCGGGCCGCGAGGCGGCCGTCGATGTACGTCTTCAGGACCGTGAAGCGCTCCAAATCGTCCACTATGATCAGATCCGCCGGGTCGCCTTCCTGAAGCAGCCCCGCATCCAGGCCGTAATGGCGGATCGGATTCAGGGTCGCGGCCCGGAGCACGTCGAACAAATCATACCCCTGAACCAGGGCGCGACGGATCAGCCGGTCGATATGTCCTTCCAACAGATTGTCCGGGTGCAGATCGTCGGAACAGAACATGACCATGTCCGGACGGCGGGCCAACACCGGCAGCAGCTCGTCGAAATTCTTGGCCGCGCTGCCTTCGCGAATCAGGATCTTCATCCCGTACTTGATCTTTTCCAGGGCCTCTTCCAGGTTGAAGCATTCATGATCCGTACTGATCCCGGCCTGGGCGTAGCGCCGGGCGTCCTCGCCGCGCAGCCCCGGGGCATGACCGTCCACGGGTTTGCCGAAGCGCCTGGCCAGGGCCAGCTTGCGCATCACGGTCTCGTCCTGATGGAGCACCCCTGGAAAATTCATCATTTCAGAGAGATACTTGATTTCGGGCATCTCCAGCAGGGCTTCCACGTCCGCCGCGTCCAGCACGGCCCCGGAGGTCTCGAAGCCCGTGGCCGGAACGCAGGAAGGCGCACCGAAAGCGAACTTGAACGGGGACTTACGACCGTTGTTCACCATGAATCGCACCCCTTCGACGCCCAGCACGTTGGCCAGTTCATGAGGATCGGACACACTGCCCACGGTCCCGTGTACCACCGCGGCCCGGGCGAACTCGCTGGGAATGAGCATGGAACTCTCGATATGCACATGGCTGTCGATCAGCCCGGGCAGGATGAACCGGCTCTCCGAAGCATCGCCCGATTCTTCCTCCGAAACGATCCGCGCGATGCGACCGTTCCTGATCTCCAGACGACCGGCAAAAATTCGCCCGGCAAGAATATCGACGATGTTGCCTCGAATGGTTATGCTCGTTTCCATGGCGCGCCTCCTCCACCGTCACGTTGGACGGATTCTCGGGCGAGGACCGTTCCCAATCCCGATCCTGGCCCCGGTTGTCGTCTTCCGTGTTCGATAGTCCGGCGCCGCACTCCATGCAAGGGTCTTTTTTCATGAAACGCATCCCGGCCATTCTGGCTTGCCTCGTTCTCGCCGCCTTTTCCAGCGGCTGCTTTTTTCGGACGGCCCAAACCGTTCCGTCTCCCGCCCCGGGCGTCCCGCAGGCGACCCAGCCCCATCTTCGTCCCTCCTCGTCGCATGTGATCGCCGGCGTGGACGTCCTGCTGGACCGGGATTGGCGGACCACGGTCCGGGGAGCGGACGGCGGGCAGGCGATGATTTCGTTTTTCGATCTGCTGCTTAAAGGCCGCACCGTGGGCCTGCTGACCAACCCCACGGGGGTGGACGCCAAGCTGCGCTCGACCATCGACCTGCTCCACGACCATCCCGAAGTCCGCTTAGGGGCCTTGTTCGCGCCGGAGCACGGCATTCGCGGGGACATCTACGCCGGGGAGGCCGTGACCGACGACGTGGAGCCCCTGACCGGCGTGCCCGTGTACAGCATCTACCGCAGCAAACCCACCCCGGCCATGCTGACCGGACTGGACGCGGTGCTCTACGACATCCAGGACATCGGAGCCAGCTCCTACACCTACATCTATGCCATGGCCGACATGATGGCCGCCTGCGCCGAAGCCGGAATCCCGTTCATCGTCCTGGACCGGCCCAACCCCATCGGCGCGGATTTCGTGGACGGCCCGGTGCTGGACACCAGCCGGTTCCGCAGCGGGATCGGCCAGTACGACATCGCGGCCCTGTACGGGATGACCCCCGGCGAACTGGCCTGGATGCTGAACAACGAATTCCTGGCCAACCCCTGCCAGCTGTCCATCATCCCCATGGCCAACTACCGGCGGACCATGCGCTTCGCGGATACCGGTCTGCCCTGGACGCCCACCTCCACGCACATCCCCTGGCCCATCTCCGCGGTGCACTACAGCCTGACCGGCGTGCTGGGCGAAACCCGGGGCGGCCTGAACATCGGGGTGGGCTACACCCTGCCCTTCGAGTGCCTGGCCGCGCCCTGGATGGACCGCCACAAACTGGTGGCGGCCATCAACTCCCGAAACATCCCCGGACTACGCGCCCGGCCCATCTCCTACGTTCCCGGTTACGGCGGCCACGCCGGACGAACCGTGCACGGCGCGCACCTGGTGGTCACCGACCCCCTGGCCCTGCGTCCCATGACCGCCCAGATCACCCTGATGACCATCCTCCAGGAACTCTATCCCGAGCGCAATCTGTTCGACAATCCGGGCATCCGGGAAAGCCTGTTCGATCGCGCCCTGGGCACGGACCAAATCCGGCTCATGGTCGCCCAGGGCGCCAGCGCCGCAGCCGTCGAACAAGCCATCGCCCCCCGGCGGGAGCGGTTCAAGGAAATGCGAAAAAAGTATTTGTTGTATGAGCCGAGGTGAGGGGAGGGAGAAGAACTCAGGAGTCAGAAGTCAAAATCGAAATCGGCACGTTCCGGCTACCCGTGCCGTATTGAACGTAAAAACGGAATGATCACCCATGAACCGTTGAATCCCCAACAAAGGAGGCCGACATGGAAGAAGTTCTGTTCAAAAGCGAAGAGCCCAAAAGCCGGGGCGATGTGGCGACGTTTCTGCGCCAGTTGGCGGACAAGGTCGAGGGTGGGGAAGTGATCTTGCGCCAGGGAGATCAGGAGCAACAGGTCCGGATTCCCCCAAACCTGGTTCTGGAAACCAAGCTGGAGCGGGAAACCAAGCGCGACGGCGAGAAAATGAGCTTGGAAGTGGAGCTGGAATGGCGGCCCGGCGGCGGTTCCGCAACCAGCGGGATCGAGTTGGCATGAGGGACTTGATCACGTCTCGGAACATGCCCTGGAGCGCCCTGAAGGTGGCCGCCACTCTCCTCTGCCTGGTGTTCTGGGGTATTGCCTGCAATGCTGACCAACAATCCGGAGGTGAGGCCATGCCCGCAACGCAAACCATCCAGCTGCCCGAGCCGTCGCTGTCCGGCCCCGTCTCCCTGGAGGAGGCCCTGACCCGGCGCCGGTCCGTACGCGGCTTCAGCGACCACCCCGTAACCCTGACCGAGATCGGCCAACTGCTCTGGGCCGCCCAGGGCGTTACCGAACACGGGCGCGGGCTGCGGACCGCGCCCTCCGCCGGGGCGACCTATCCCCTGGAGATCATCGTCATTGTCGGCCGAGCCGAAGGCCTCGCCCCTGGAGCGTACCGCTACGCGCCGGGACGTCATGATCTCATCCCGGTACTCCAGGACGACCAACGGCAGTCTCTGGCCCGGGCAGCCCTGAACCAGTCCGCCCTGCTCCAGGCCCCGGTCACCTTCGCCGTCACCGCGGTTCATGCCCGGACCGAAGCCCGCTACGGCCGACGCGCGACGCGCTATGTGGACATGGAGGCCGGTCACGCCGCCCAGAACCTGTCCCTGCAGGCCGTGGCCCAGGGTCTGGGCAGCGTGGTCATCGGCGCCTTTAACGACCGGGACGTGTCCGCCCTGCTGGATCTGCCGCCCGGCGAGTCCCCGCTGTACCTGATCCCGGTGGGCAAGCCGCGCTAAGAAAAGGAGGACCTGCTTAACCGCCCCTTCGCCCCCACCTCCCATCAGGCCAGGAGGTAAAAGCCAAGATCCTTTGCATATGGTGGAGGGTTGTAGAATTCCGCGTCTACCTGCTCACCCTGGACGCTTCTGACGATGACACGTCGTTCAATCAATGAGTGTAACGTATCGTCCAGGCGAAAGGAGACTTCGAGAAAGTCACCGGGTTTGACATTGAGCGGCCCTGTTGTCACCCGAAAGCCGATTTCGGTCAGGGCGATCTCTTCGACCAGGATGTTTCCGTAGCTCTTGGCCGAAGGGTGCTCGAACACCCCGTCCAGGCGGACTTTTTTCCGGTAGATCTTTTTCCTTTCCGGCTGCTGCTCTGTTTCCTGCTCAAGCACGGGCTGGAGTTCCACTTCTCCGGATGCATCGGGCGCGCATTCCAGTACCGCCTTGTCCTGGGCAAGACGCTCCTCAAGAAAGGTGATCAGCCCCTTGGCATGGTCCGGCTTCACGGTATGGACAAAGATGCTCAGGGTGACGCCCATTTCTCGCTTGAGCACTTCATAGGACGTGAGCATCCGCGATCTGGCTTGATCCGCGGCCTGTTTGTCGGTTCCGGGCAGCAGGGCGATGAACTTGTCGCCCTCGTAGCGGAAGACATTATCTGATTTTCTGAAGGTGGAGCGGAGAATGCCGGCCACCTTTTTCAGCAATTCATCAGCAGCCTTGCGCCCCTTAACCTCGTTGATCCGTTTGAACTTGTCGATGTCAATGATCATGATGGAAAGATCATGACCATACTGCCGCAGCATCAGATCCCTATTGCTCAGCATCCGCTCCAGGGAGCACCTGTTTTTCAACCCGGTCAGGTAATCCGTCGTGGCCATTTTCCGCAGCGACTGCTGGTAGGAGAGTCTTTCGATGGCCATGGATGCCTGTTCTGTAATGGATTCCAGTATTTTCAATTCTTCCGAGGTATACGGCAATCCATTAATTTTATTGACAAGCTCGACGACGCCAAAAAACTGTTGATTGATTTTGAGCAAGGCCCCCATGCAGGACAGGGGTTCAAAATCAGCATACAGCTCCATGCGCCCGGCCAGCTGGGCATCCTGGGAGATATTCTCAGAGATCAAGGGCATATCCCGTTCCGCGAGATATCCGGACAGCCCTTTGCCCCTGGGCACTCTGAGACCCCGGAGTCGTTCCTTGTTCAGCCCCTCCACGGCGTTGAAGACCACGCCCTCGCTCTTTGGGTCCTTGAGCAGCAAGGCCCAGTGCATTGGCTCAAAAATGGACCCGATATGGAACATGACAATATCCATGACCTCCCTGGCGGTTCCGGCCTGTGACAGGGATTTGCCGAAAGCAAACCCCACATCGTGGAGGGAGAGTTTCTCGCTTGCCTGGCGATGGCCATGCGCGCCTTGCGTGACGTCTCGATGCGCAAGCCTGGTATTCACCCTGGAAAGATTGAAGCTCATCCAGAGCATGCTCTCCTGGATCTCACCGGGGGTTGGAAATACGAACCGGTAGAACTCGGAAATCCGTTCCATTTCCCTGTTCATAGCTCTGATCCTGGCGATGACGTCGATTTTGTCCAGGTCAACAAGCCGCTCGATTTCAGGGGCCAGAACCGGGGGGCAGACCGTCTCGCTCTCAAAGGACCCGACGCCCTGGGTCCAGCAGATGAAGTTCGAGAGGGCCACGATGGAGATGAGCAGCGCCTGATCAGTGGGCAGGCCCTCGTCCGGGAAACTCCGGTGATGGTACTTCACCGGCAGAATGATGCTGTCGGGCAAGCCCCAGAGGGAACAGAAGTAAGCTCCCACGTCGTCATGACCAAGGCCGAGGGTTTCCCGTTCCAGATCGACGATCGTCTCCTGGAACGAGCCGGTATCGTGAAGAAATCCACCGTAGTCCCTGTGACCTTGAAGATCGAGAAAGATTTTCCCCACGTCGTGCAGGAGACCGGCGACATATGCTTCTTCAGGGTTTGGAAGCTCAAGTTTCTTTGCAAGTTCCATGGCTAGTACGGCCACGGACAGGGAATGTCGCCAGAAATGTATCCTGTCGAACGTTCTTGAGTTGGATGTCGCGAACAGGCCCTGAAATACCGTCATCCCGATGCACAGTTTTCTGATTGCATCAATTCCAAGAAAAACCACAGCTTCTGTTAGCGTGGTGATCTTCCGCGTAAGGCCAAACCCCGCGGCATTCACCATCTCCAGCACCTTGGCGGCAATCCCGGGATCAGATTCTATCACCCGGGCCATGTCCTTCACGGAAACATCCTCGTCCCCGACCATTTCCAGAAGCTTCAAGGCTGCCTGTGGAAAGCTGGGCAGTTTGCTGCCTTCCAGGGTGATGACTTTTTTCAACTCATCTGATGTAGGGAGATCTAAGGCATGTTTCATTGATCACCAGAACCCTTCGAGGTTCCATGACATTAAAAAAATAAATCGCATCCCATGGTGGAGTGTGTACGCCCACTTCCTCAGCTCGCCTTTACTGACCCTCATTTTTCTCATTCTTATCAGACCATGAGCACCGTATCGCCATATGCCGGAAGAGTTCCGTCGCTGGTCAGCAGGAACATCGGCTCACTGAGGGATTGAGCCACAAGCATGCGATCAAAAGGGTCCGCGTGAAGCAAGGGCAAGGACTCGACAGCCAAGGCATGGTCCCATGTCATGGGCAGCCTGAAATACCCTGCTCTTGTAAAGCAGTCGGCGGCGTTCGCGCCCGAAAGAGGCATGCCCCCTCGCCCAATAGAGAACTTGATGGATATCTCCCAGATGGTGGCCGCGCTGACGTACACCTCGGCGACCGGAGCCAGGATCAGCTCACGCGCCTTTGCGGAGAGCCTGGGACTGTCCACGACGGCCCACAAAGCAATATGCGTGTCCAGGAGCAGTCTCACGAAATGGATTCCTGAAACAAGGCGGCAATATGCTCATTGTCCGCGTCAATATCATCCGGAACCACGAACTCCCCCTTGGCAACCCCAATTCGTTTGGCGACCGGCTGCCTGGGAATCGGGGCCAGCCTGGCCACCGGGGTTCCGTGACGGGCGATGATCACCTCGCTCTCTTTTCCGCTTTCAATGGCCTCGACCAGCTTGGAAAGCGTCGTCTTGGCCTCGAACATGTTCACGACGAGCATCATGCCCTCCTTCGATTCTTTCCAACCAGCTTCTGTTTGAAAACATGCCCCAGCAAAAAATCTAGTCAAATCTAGCTAGAAAATCAAATACACGCGCCTGATCAAGGTTCTCATCCCGTAGCCTTCGGGTACGACGATATGCACCGGGTCCGGCTGCATGTGGTAATGAACGGATAACATAAATGACTCGCCCCCTTCAATGTCAACCAATCTGCATCTCAGTTTGAATATCACATGATTTTGGGATGCGATTCCCGCCTTGCATAGTTTCAGAATCATTGCCAATCTGGAAGTCGGTGGACAAAGTATCGGGGCGTATGACAATCAGATAACAGGGCATGCAAGAAGTAGAGGGTTGATCTTGGTCACGAATAGTTTTCGCGAGTTCAGCAGAGTGCCTGGATTGCTTGTCGAAAACCGGATGCCTCTTCGATAAAATCACCGGGGGCTGTTCACCACCCTCTGAATTCGACAATCACCTCCCAAGCATCCTCCCCTTAGGATACTGGCGGCGTGGCGTGTCCCGGCACCCTGGGCCGGCCGCCTAGGCATGTCGCCTATGAGCAACTTTACATCAACATTCTAGCATATTAAACACGACCAAATTTCCAGCAAAGATCAGCACCACAGCAAAGAAACATGATTACTTTTCCCGGAAAGATACTTCAGAACTTGACCTCGGACGTAAATTTTACCGAGATTATTACCGGCTCGATATGGGCGCTGGGCGCGAGAGTTATTGCAACTTTTCTGGGTCTACTTTCCACTATTATTATTGCCCGCTTTTACGGGGCAGACGTGTTGGGCGTCGTGGCCCTACTGACATCCTTCCTCGCCTTGGCATCAATTATTGCGGTCATGGGCACGGGGACCTCCATCCTGCGCCTTATCCCCGAACACCTTGCCAAGCATTCCCCGACATCCGCTTTTCGGGTTTATCGCAAAACCCAGCTTTTTGTTATCGGGGTCTCGCTAGTATCAGGCATAATTATGTTTTTATGCTCCGCCCTTATCGCTGAGACAGTTTTCTCCAAGCCCAACCTTCGGATATATTTTTCCCTGGCTTCTTTTTTCATTGTATTCATGTCGTTGATGCAACTTAACACTCAGGCTGTCCGAGGGCTGCGCCTGATCCGAGTGTTTGCCCTCATGCAGCTTCTGCCTTCTCTTTCCAAACTGATTATTCTCATTCCCATTACCATATTCTTATATCATCAAAGCAACCCCATCTATGCCATGCTTGCGTCCATATTCATCACTGCCCTGGTTGGAGTATGGATAATGGATAGAGCGTTCAAGAAAAAGATAGCCCCAGGCGAAGCCCTGCACCCGGTCCCCATGAAAGAGCTCCTGACTATTTCGATGCCCATGCTGATGACCGCGGTGATGACTTTTGTCATCGGTCAGACAGGAATTATTATGCTGGGCATATTCAGATCGCAGGAAGAAGTTGGTTATTATGCCGTGGCCGTAAGTCTTGCATCTTTGACTAGCTTCATACTTTCCGCAATCAATACCATGGTCGCTCCAAAATTTTCAGAGCTTTTTCATTCAGGGAAAATGGATGAACTATTTCATATCGCCCAAAAATCAGCAAAACTCATCTTCTGGACCACTTTCCCGATACTCATCACATTGATATTACTTGGAAAGCCTATCATCGCCATGCTGTATGGGGCGGATTTCAAGGTCGCATACATGGCCATGGTTTTTCTGGTAATTGGACAGTTCGTCCATTCCATCTCCGGGTCGACAGGAATATTCATGAATATGACTGGAAATCAACACTCCTTAAGAAATATTCTATTCATCTCTGCATTAATCAATGTAACTATGAGTTTCGCTCTTATACCAAATTATGGAATGCATGGATCTGCAACAGCTGCATCATTTAGTATTCTTTTTTGGAATTCAACAGTAGTTTATTGTATAAAGAAAAAATATAGAAATACAATATCATATTTACCAGTGTGTTGCAATACTAAAAAAACACAACAGAAACCATGATAAAGTTCAAATCAAAGTATTCACCGTATATGCAAGTCTCGGCTACAAGTTGGATCAAAAACTTTATCAAAACTTGCTACTTTTCAATATCTGATCCTTTTGTAAAACCTATTGAAATAAAAACGAATCCAGTTTTTGTTGTTGGATGTGGACATAGTGGCACTACACTATTGACAACACTAATAAGCCGCCACACATCTTTTTTTCCAATAGGGTATGAGTCAGGAATTTTTTTACCTAAAAATGGATTATATACTTCGAAAAATGTTGTTAAATGCTGGGACTTTTTATCTAAACAATACAATAAGAATTTTTTTATTGAGAAAACACCAAAACATTGCTTATGTATAAAAAGAATTTTTCGATTAACACCAAATGCTAAAATTTTGTATACTGTCAGAGATGGTCGGGATAATATATTGTCATTAAAGAAAAGGCTTTTAAACTTAGACAACTCAATCGAAAGGTGGATCATTGACAATGAACCAGCAAAAGACTGGATTTTTCATAACCAGATACATATTGTTCGCTTTGAAAATATTATAAATGACACAGCATATACAATTCGTGAGATATGTGATTTTTTAAAAATTGATTTTGATGATTCCATGCTCTACTCGACATATACCCCATATAAAAATAACGACAATTCTAATATGGCTTTGAGGGCGGAACAAACAAGAAAACCGATATATAATAGTACTAATACGTGGCAAGATGGTCTATCAAAATCAGAATTGGATATTTTCTGGAAAAGATCTAAAGACATGATGGTATCATTAGGATACATGTAATTTTTGATTCAATTACAATAGAAATCATTTTTGCAAGCTAAATGCCCTCACTTCCCTCAAAACGAGTTGCCTTGTTCCTCCCCATGCTCAGCGGCGGCGGAGCGGAACGAGTAATGGTCACACTGGCTAACGCCTTTGCTGATCGCGGCATCAGGACAGACTTCGTTCTGGCCAAGGCTGAGGGGCCGTACATCAAGCATGTCTCCCCAAGGGTCCGTATCGTGGATCTTAAAGCTTCTCGTGTAACGACAAGCATACTTCCCCTCACTAGGTATATCCGCGGGGAACGACCGCAGGCTATGCTCTCAGCATTACGCCATGCCAATATTGTCGCGATTTTGGCCAAAAAATTTTCCCATGTACCGCTTCGGCTTGTAATTTCCGAAAGGAATACGTTACGTGCTGCGCAAGTGTATACAGGTGACTTGCGAAAACGATCAATTCCCTTTTTTATGCGATCATTTTATCCAATGGCGGATGAGGTTGTAGCTATTTCCAAAGGCGTAGCCGAGGATCTTACTCGACTAATCGGCCTACGACCAGAACATATACGGGTGATATACAACCCTATTGATGCAATGCGTATTGAGCAAGCCAGCCAAGTAGCATCCGAGCACCCTTGGCTTTCCTCACGTCACCCTCCAATCATTCTTGGGGCTGGTCGCTTGACACTTCAAAAGGACTTTCAATCCCTTATACTGGCTTTTTCAATGTTTTGCGAAAAGGCCCCCGCACGCTTGGTCATCCTTGGTGAAGGCGAACTTCGAAATGAGTTACAAGCGTTGATTGATAGATTGAACTTGTCAACAAAAATTCTTCTGCCCGGATTTGTTGACAATCCTTACTCATGGATGCGTGCAGCAAAGGTTTTTGTGTTGTCCTCACGTTGGGAGGGATTATCTTGCGTCTTGATCGAATCCATGGCCTGCGGGACCAAAGTAGTCAGTACAGATTGTCCTAGCGGCCCTTCGGAGGTATTAGAGAATGGAAAATGGGGAAAACTTGTACCTGTAGGAGATGTGAAAGCGCTTGCCACAGCAATGAGTGACGCATTTTTCAATTCGAATTCTCCTGATGTGAGGGAACGTGCCGCTGATTTTTCCGTTGATAAAGCTGCCAAAGATTATTTGAAAGCATTAAATATATATTAAAATATAGCTTTTTTATTCACGATGATTCGCTAAAAGCTTTACTTATGGACAAAAAATTAAAGATTGCGTACATAACCACTCAATTCCCTGCGCCTTCAGAAACATTTGCTTGCAGTGATGCACGCATACTACATAGACTTGGAGTTGACATCGAAGTTTTTTCACAAAAACCGGCACATCGTGATTCTGAAGAGATGGTTAAAGATCGCGACCTAAATAATATCTCGATCACATGTTGCGGCACCAAGGAGTATATTTTCGGCCTATTCGCGTGCTTGCGTGATTTAAATATGTCAATTCCATTAATTTTCTGGCTGTTGAAAAATGACTTTAACAAGCCTTTCAACTTACTGAAATGTCTCGCTTTGGTGCCTGCAAGCTTTTTCATTTTTAGGCGCATCAAAGAGCACAATCCAAGTGTTACGCATCTGTATTGGGGACACTATCCAAGCATCGTCGGCTATCTAATAAAAAAGTATTCGCCACAAATTAAAGTTTCTATGTTTTTGGGGGCGTACGATCTGGAAATGAGGCTTGGCATAAGTGCCAGTCTTGCGAGAATGGCAGACTTCATTTTCACTCAAAGCAGTGCAAATGTCGAAGCGATGAGGGGAATTGGGCTTGATGAGTCTCGAATATCTGTAGTTCATAGAGGCATTGACATAGCATACCTTAATAGCTTTTCTAATATAACATGTGCAAAAAGAAACAAGATACTCACCGCTGGAAGATTAATTAAAGAAAAAGGATTTGATAAAGTTATACAAGCATTCGATATTGTTTTAAAAAGAACACCAGACGCTCAACTTTCAATTGTTGGTGATGGTAATTTTCGAAAAAAGTTAGAAAATCTATCAGATTCAAAAGGAATACGAGACTATATTAAATTTTATGGCCATATACAGCAGCATAACTTATTTCAAATGATGAAAAAACATGCTTTTTTTGTTTTATTGTCATATAAAAAAGGTGAAAGACTTCCCAACGTTATCAAGGAAGCAATGCTTGCAAAATGTATATGCATTTCTTCTTATACTCCAGGCATTGAGGAGCTAATTTTGCATGGCGAAACAGGATTTATTGTTTCAGATAATGATGTAGAAATTACTGCTAATATAATAACGCAACTGTCTTATTTTGAAAAAGAAAGAATTGCAGAAAATGCTCATAAATTTATAGAAAAAAAATTTAATGCAGAGATTTTAATGAAAGAATATATAGGCAAATGGAGACAATAGAATGCCATCTGGGGTTTCTTTTCTCATTTCCATCATCACCCCAACATTCAACAGTGCTGCGTTCATGGCCCAAACCGCCGCCAGCGTCCGCTCCCAAACGCATCAAGACTGGGAATGGCTGATCACGGACGATTTTTCACAGGACGGTACATGGGCGAAGCTCCAGGCCCTGTGCGCTTCGGACAACAGGATCAAGGCTGTTCGCAACGATGCAAACAAGGGGCCCGCTTTTTCCCGTAATTGCTCTATGGACAGAGCCAAAGGGCAATATTTTGCCTTTCTTGACGCGGACGATGTTTGGCTTCCATCCAAGCTCGAAGCCCACCTGGATTTCATGACCTCTGGAAACATCCCGTTTTCTTTCACTGCGTTCGAAATCATTGACCAACATGGCCAATCCACGGGCAAGATCGTGGACGGCAAATCACAAATACCATTCAATTACAAGGATATGTTGCGTAAAAAGGCGACCATGGGCTGTTCCACGGTGATGATCGAACGGTCCCTGATCAGTGAATCGCGCATGCCCGAGTTACGCACAGGACAGGACTATGCTTTCTGGCTTGCTCTCTTGCGGACGGGTGTTCCCGCTACATGCCTTCCAATAGCGTTGACGAAATACCGGATAGTTCCTGGTTCGATTTCCAGAAATAAAATCGGCAAGGCTCGGCGGCAATGGCAAATATACCGTGAGCTTGAAAAGCTCGGATTCCTCGAAAGCGCGACCTGCTTTTCTTCGTACGCCTGGCGGGCCGTATTCAGAAAATAAGCTTTTTTGGCCTCACCAACAACGCAAACAACCACCTCCCAATGCCTCTGGATCACTCCCTGACATACACGGACGGCCGACTACGCAACCTAACGCATCGAATGCGTTTGCGGCACATTGCACGGCTTGCGAAAAAACATGTTCCCAGCCATGTCGCCAATTATGCCGACTTTGGCTGTTCCAACGGCTACCTGACAAATCTCTTGGCCGGATTAATTGGTGCACGGCAATCATATGGCTTTGATTCCAATACGGACAATCTCAAGGCAGCCCAGGCGGCCTATCCCACAATCAACTTTCAGAAGCTCGACCTGAACAAGCATCAGGCTGACCTTCCATTCGATTTTGTCACCTGCCTGGAAACCTTGGAACATGTTGGCAATCTCGACAATGCCCTGCAAGTATTGCTGAACAGCGTTAAACCCGGCGGCACGTTGCTGATCGCAGTTCCCATCGAGATCGGGCTAGTCGGTCTCGGCAAGATCATCGCCAAGAGAAGCCTTGGCAGGGAGCTTAAGGAACTTGGCATATTACCCAAGGACTATCTGTTAGCCTTGTTGCGCGGGCGGCGTCTGTCGCAATTCCGACCAGGGAAAGAGCGGTACGCAACACACCTGGGATTTGATTACCGTGACATTGATGATTTCTTGTGCAGTCGCAAGAACAAGGTACTGACCAAGGCCATCAACAAGTCCACAACCAGATTTTATGTGGTCCGGCATTCCGATGTTAATTTATTTTTGACGGACGCAAAAATCTGATTTCCCCATGACCACTATCCTGGCCACATTCCTCCTCGCCCTGCTTCTGGGGCTGATCCTGACCCCGCTGGCAGGCTGGTTTGGACGGGCAGTGGGGGCGGTGGACCGACCCGGCGGGCGCAGGGTGCATGACGGGACCATTCCCCGGGCCGGAGGGCTGGCGATTTTTATCGCCGTTTCACTGGCCCTGCTCGCTGCCTGGGCCTGGGGCACGGATGTCTCCAGGCTGATAATCCCGGATCGGTCTCTGCTCGGCCTGCTGGCCGGGGCGTTGATCGCCCTGGGGTTGGGACTTTATGACGACCTCTTCCGGTTGAATGCCTGGAGAAAGCTCCCGGTCCAGATTCTGGCGGCCTCGGCGGCCTATGCCGGGGGCATCGCTCTGGAAAAGTTTGCGTTGTTCGGCATGACTATCTTCTTCGACCCGGTCACCTCGTACATCTTGACCGTGTTCTGGTTCCTGCTGTTCATGAACGCCCTGAACCTGATGGACGGGCTGGACGGGCTGGTGGGAGGGATTGTTTTTTTCGCGTCCCTGGTGATGATCGTGCTGGCCATTCCGCGGGAGGATTATCTCACGGCCCTGTTTTTCGCGGCCCTGGCTGGTTCGGTGCTGGGCTTTCTGCGTTCCAATTTCCACCCGGCCTCGATCTTCCTGGGGGATGCCGGCACGTATTTTTTGGGCTATGCCATCGCCGGTTTCGGACTGATCACCTCGGTCAAGAGCCATGTGGGTGCCGCGATCCTGATCCCGATCCTGGCAATGGGCCTGCCGCTGCTGGACACCCTGTTGGCCGCAGTGCGCCGCTTCGTGCAGGGTAGCGGCGTTTTCCAGCCGGACAGCGACCATATCCACCACCGACTGCTTCAAATGGGCCTGGGTACGCGTAAGGCCGTCCTGCTGCTCTACGGCCTGACCGCGACGCTCTGCATTCTGGCCATTATCCTGGTAAACCTCCGTGACGAGCGCAGCGGCGTATTCCTGGTCCTGATTGGGGCCGGGGCCTTTCTGTTCGCCGGACGGCTGGGCTACATGGAAACCTTGCGGTTGCGCTGCATCCCAGGCTGGAACGAAACCATTCTCCGACGCAAGGACGACATGGCTCCAGGCCGAAGCACGGCATTGAACGAAATGCTTAAGAAACTGGAAAACGCCCGGAACCTGAACACGCTGCACCGGAATGCAGAAACGGCGATGCATGCGTTTGGCTTCGAGGGCCGCCTCGTCGTGTCCCTTGATGACGCGCAACAAGTCATATCTTCCGAGCCTGCCGACAAAATCAACCGCCTGCTGCTCCGAATTCCCTTGCTCAATGGCCAAGGGGGCCGCTTGGGAATCCTGATTCTGTCCAAAGACCCGCGAAACCGCTCCATGACCGGCTCATCCCTGGCCGATGCCGAACTGTTGCGCCGATCAGCAACAATAGCCCTTAACCGCCTGACAGCCACCACAACGACGTCTGCTCTCCCCTGAGCACGGTCAAGATCACTGCCCGTCGGCATCTCCAAGCATGCCAAGTCACCGGACCCGGTAGACCCTGGTCCAGGGAAAACGGTCCACCACCAGCTCAAAGTGCTCCGCGAACTCCTCGGGGTCGGCCAGGAGCATCTGGACCAGCATGGACTTGTACAGGGTCCTGTCCATCAGCAGTAACTGCTTCAGGGAGTCGTTATACACGGCAAAACGACCACTGTCGTTTCCCCACTGCTGTTCTCTCGACAGCTTTCCCTCGACATGGAGAAACCCGTCCAGCGGGATCGGTTCCCCTTGCGCCGGAACGATAAAACCGGTTTCCAGGTCGAATTGCACATCAGCGGACACTCGCTGCATCCTTCCGCCCTGCCCCTGCCCCGTGCGCAGGTCCCAGTTGCCGAAGGTGGTGATCCAATGCGCAAGATTCAGGTTGCCCCAGGAAAGCAGGAAGAGCTGTTCCGGGAGATCATCCGGCCAAGCGCGGCGGACCTCGGCCAAGTCGTCAACAATTGCTTGCGCCTCATCGGCTGGAATGTCTCGCCAATCGACCAGGGGCTGCTGAAGATAGAGCCGCCAAGGAATCTCGCCATCGTCAGACCCCGGCGAGCCGGCCCCGCGCCAATGCTCCATTTGGGAGCTGGTGACCAGCTTGATCATCTGCGCGGCCTGCATGGGCGAATCCGTGGAATGGACCAAGGCCAAGGGAAACAGGTAGTTCCGGGAATTCAGCGCACCGTCGCCAAAAGAGGCCCGCCGGGCATAGTATTGCGTCGCATAGCCGTAGTCCCACCACAGCCAGACCCTGGCGTTCTTTGCGGCCACGTCGCGCAGCTCCTGGAGGGTCTCGGCATAGGCCCGGGACATGACCGGTTGGGGAGACAAACCCTCGGCCTGGGCCCAAATCAGGGCCGCGGCCACAAGCCCGAAGGCGCTGAGCACCAGCGCCCCGACACGTTGGCGCAGCCCCAGGTTGCGCAACAACAGGGCCAATCCGATTCCCAGCCCCAGCCCCGCGGGCACCCCCCCGTACATGGTGAACCGGGCCCCCAGCTTGACCGAGCCGAGGGCCAGAGCCATTAACGGCAAAAAAATCAGGTACAAGGGCCTGTGCCAACAAAGATAGACATAGCCGACCACCCCGGCAGCGAAAATCCACCACGTCCCTCCGGAGCGCTCAGCCATGAAAAACGGCGAAAGCAGACGGGCCTCGCGAACGCTTTGCATCACCGACGGCCAGGCCAGATCAGCGGCGGTCTGATTGCCTTCACCGAGCAGGGGGGCGTATTTCCCTAGCTGTCGCATGACCTCGAAAAAAAGAAGGTGGATTTCCGCGCCGATCAGCACCAAGGCGACAATCCCGACAACCGCGATACCCAGCGGCCCTCTTTTCTCAAAGTGTCTGGACAGGGGGCCGAAAACCAGCCCCATTAGCCCGAGAATCACCAGACCAAAGGGCAGGTTCACGGCCAAAACATACACCGCGCCCAGGACCGATCCCAACAGAACTCGTTGCCGCATATCCCGTCCCAGGACCAGCGTCAGAACAAGCCCCATGCCCACGATCCCCGCCAGGATCGGCAGGCCGGAGGCATAGAAACGCAGGTATCCCCAGCCCAGAAGCCCCAGGCCAAGACACCCCGCGATCAGACCGGCCATGCCCGGTTCCGGTCTCTCGCTCTCCGGATCGGAACGGCTCGGCAGCCCGCGATCCAAAAAAACCAGCAGCCCAACGGCAATAAGTACGGGCAGCAACAGGGAGAGCATGTCATGGTCATAATATCCCAGCCGAGTGCGGATCAAAAATCCCATGCTCCCCCCGGCCAGGATGCCCATGGGCAGGACGGCCTCAGGCGCTCCCTCCCGCCAAGCTAGAAAGGCCAGGGGAAAGACCACCAGCGGAGCGAGAAACACCGGCAGCCAGAACCCCAGTTGATTCAGAGACATTCCAGTGACTGCTTGGAAAAACCGGGTCAACCGGAAAAAGCCTTCGTGGTCCGGGTGCGGCCGCCCCGTTCCCTGGGCCCCAGCCAGAAAATAATAGGCATCGTGGGTGGACATCAGCGGCTCGCCCTGGACCTGAAACCACTCGCTGTTCCAGGCAGGGGCTTCCATCAGACGCAGGTTCAGGCAGACGGCAAAAGCCAAAATCGAGGCCAAAATCGTGAGGAGGAGCAAGAGGCGCCGGGATGGTTGAGGGGCAAGGCCAGGGGAAGATGCCGAGGATGGCGCGGAAAAAGGCGCGGAAGATGGGCCGTCAATCATGTCAGCTCCAGATGATTCATCAATTCGTGTACGGACATATGCTGTTTCAGACATGATCGAGTATCTTTGATGGATGCACAGATCAGCGACACCGACAAACGGGGAAAGAGGCGGGACGGGATAGGCTGTGGTCAAGGTCGCGGAATAAGATTAAAATCGTCATGACGTCTCCCGGCAATATGTCAATTCATGGCCACTCAAGAAATTTTGCAACATCGAAAAATTTTCGATTTCAAACCTACTCGTCAAACTTACTGAAATCAAACTTCCCGTTCCACACTCCATGGACCCATCAAAGTCCCCTGCATCGCAAAATCTGACTCCCTCATAGCCTTGTTATCACTGGATACTTTGCTTGACACGTTCCGTGATGAACTTTTTGCCTGTTTAGTAATAACATGCAGCCATGCGATTTTGACGTAGAACTGCTGGAAGCTGTCCAGGACATATAGACAAACTTCTTGAAACAGATTAATGTTGACTCCAAATATCCGACAAGGGCAAAACATCCGAAAGGATGCGACGCAAAGCCACCGGCCTACGTTTCGTGCAAACGGGATAGGGTAGCGGGGTCGCCGGACTGTTAAGGATACGATCCTTTTTCCAGCTTCCTTCCCCGCCCTGCGACCTTTCCGGTCCGCTCGCGTGCTCTTCCCCTTTCGCGATATTCGGCTCGTTCCCTCGTCCTTCCGGCAACCGATCCAAACCATGACCACCGTTCCGGGTCGTTTAGAATCGGCCCCTTTGTCATGAGTTAGCTTTGGAGTCAGGGTTCTTAATGTCAAACCGTGCGATGACAAACAATGGATTCCCAGATGCAATGGCTGGAAAAGCATCCGGACTAAGCATCATTGAGGTGTTGGTGGTTGTGGCGATTATCTCCATCATCGCGGCAATGGGCATCCCCTCTTTGCAATACTTTGTGCACAGAACTCGGATTTCGACTACTGCCGACGAATTCGTGAGCACCCTGAGCTTTGCCCGGAGCGAAGCCATCAAGCGCGGGCATAGGGTCACGGTGTGCAAAAGCGCCGACGGTGAAGACTGCACCGAAAACGGCGACTGGGAGCAAGGCTGGATCGTATTCCTTGATCCGGCCAACCCTGACGATTTCGAAGATTCCGGCCTGATTCTCAGGTACCACGGGGCCTTGGCCAAGGGTATGACAATGACCGGCGACAATGACAGCGGGAATAAAACGAATGTCAGCGACTATGTTTCCTACGTGGCCGGAGGAGCGACGCAACTGTCCCAGGACGGAACAATCAGGCTGTGCGGTTGGAATCGCGGCGTGAACTTCGATGTTGCCGTGTCGGGCAGGGTCCGCATGGAGAGGGTTTCCTGCCCGTGAAGGTCATGCTGATCCGCGGGAAAAGGCCCAAGACATCCAGGGCAACCGCCGACCAAGAGAACGCCATGCGGTATGTTTTGAAAGTTTCATGTAAAATATTCACAAGGAGCATTTCATGAGGCATGTCTTCCTGCTTCTTCTGGCCTTGACGCTCACTGCCGGCGTTGCCCGCGCCCAGTCCGATCTCGTGGTCTACAACATCCGTGGTCTGTCCGCGGCAGCATGGAACGGTTCCCAGCTGAACTGGACCTCGCCCAGGGATTCCAAGCATGCCAACGTGACCCCCGGGTCGATAGTCGTCAGGAAGGGAACCACGGTGTACGACAGTAACTGGTGGGGCTATAAAAGCGAGAACATGTGGCTCATCAACTGGCCGCAGACGTTTGAGACGCTGAACATGGGGCAGGACTACTACGAGTTTACCGTCAGCGCGGACAATCCGAACACGCACCGGATGAACCTGACCAGCATCTCCGTGGGCGTGGCCCGCGAGGCTTACGATAACTTCATCGGCGGGGACAAAAAAGGCGCGCGGATATACCGGTTGTATTCCAGCATCGACGGGTATGATAAAGACAACCACATCGCCCAGTTGACCCTGCCCGCCCCTTTCAGCGACCCGAACAACCAGCGCATTGACCAAGGGGTGCTCACCGCCAACCTGGGCTCCCAATATGATAACATCCCCACGGTGACGTTCAGGGTCTACGGGTATGGGGATTCCAATATGGACCCCAACAAAGATCCTGAGCAGATCAGAGGCGGAGGAGGCATTGCCAACTTTGCCGGGTCCTTTGAGCATCGGATTTCGGAAATCGAGCCATTGGTTCCGTACACCGTGGCCGGAACAGGCTCCAACATCATTGTCCGGGGGACCGTGGTCAGCGGTTCAACCCCGCCCAACCGCACAGTGAGCACGAACAAACAGGGCTTGGGCACCATTTCCCCGACTTCGCAAACCGTTGCCCACGGCTCCACCACGTCGTTCAGCATCACGCCGAGCGGTGGCAATGCCATTGTCAACGCGACCGGGTGCGGAGGCACGCTGTGGCGCGATTCCACCTCCAACAGCGGCATCTATTATACGGCCGCCGTGACCCAGAACTGCACGGTTTCCGTGGAATTCGGCCTGATTCGGGAGGTCACGGCCACAGCCAGTCCCGGAGGCCAGGTTTCTCCCACTGGGACATTCAACGTGGCCAGCGGGACTCCAGCAGTCTTCAGCGCGGTTGCCAACTACGGCATGCTGCGCGGCGCAGTGGGCGGCACGTGCCCGACCGGTTCATGGAGCGGCGACACCTACACCACAGGCAATATCACCTCCAACTGCACGGCTCATTTTAATTTCACAAGCGAGAGCCACACCGTGTCGGCCAGCGCCGGGTCCAACGGCAGCGTCACGCCCTCGTCCCGCACGGTCAGCCACGGCAACCCGGCCGGCTTCACGGTCACGCCCGTCTCGGGTTATCTGCACGGCGCCGTGGGCGGCTCGTGTCCGTCCGGGTCCTTCAGCGGCAACACCTACACCATCCCAAGTGTCATTTCCAGCTGCTCCGTGGAGTTCAACTTCACCCAGAACACGCATCCCGTGACCTCGAGCGTTGGACCCAACGGCACGGTTTCCCCGCTGGGAACGCGTCAGGTGGCCCACGGCGCGACATTCAGCTACACGGTCACACCGGCGGGCGGGTATGAACACGGCGAGGTGGGCGGGGATTGCCCGCCGGGGGCCAGCGGCGGGTGGAGCGGCAACACCTACACCACCGGGGGCATCACCAATGCCTGCGACATCAGCTTCAGCTTCACCCAGGCCAAGCGTACGGTAACCGCGCAGGTCAGCGAGGGTGGCACGGTCTCGCCCTCTTCCCAGCAGGTGGCACAGGGGGGCACGGCCAGCTTCACGGTCACGCCACCAACGAACAAACACTACCACGGCGGAGAAACAGGAACATGCCCGAAAGGTTCATGGAACGGCAATGTCTATACCACGGGTGTAGTGGACACAAATTGCTCGATCAATTTTAGCTTTGCCACGGGACAACGCACCGTCACGGCCACGGTCGGGCCCAACGGCATGATCACGCCCGGTATGCGCCAAGTGGGTTTCGGCTCCACGGCCAGCTTCACGGTGGTGCCGGACTTCGGCTTCTTCAAGCGCCCCATGGGCGGCAATTGCCCCAAGGGTTCGTTCAACGGCAACACCTACACCACGGGCCCGATCACATCCAACTGCACGCTCAACGCGAGCTTCAGCCGGTCGCGCCACGGCATGTCGCCCGGCGTGATCCTGCTGCTGCTGGGCGATTGAGGCCGGACCGGCCTGGGGAGGCGCTTTGCGCATGGACAATGGACACGATCCTCTTCTTTCGGCCCCTCCGAGGCAGAGAACCCCTCGCGGTTTTTCCCTGCTTGAGGTCCTGGTCGGCCTGCTCATCCTGGCGATAGGTCTGCTGGGTTTGGCCGCATTGCAGGTCAGATCGCTGCAGCATAATAACGACGCCTACTTCCGCTCCCAGGCAACACTGATGTCCTATGACATTATCGACAGGATGCGGGCCAATCGCCCCAATGCCTCCCAGTATGTCATCGATTTCGGGGAGGGGCCGGCCGTGAATCTGCCGGACACGGTCAAGACGGACCTGGAGCAGTGGAAGGACGCCCTGGCCACGGTCTTCCCGGGATCCGGCGGAGATGGTGCTATAGAAATGAACGATTTAGTGGTCACCGTGAGGATCGCCTGGAAGGAGTCCGGCGATGCACCCCTGCAGGAATTTGCAACCCAGTCCGAGCTGTGAGGACGCGAGCATGAACGACACCGTGCATAAACAGAGGGGGCTGACCATAGTCGAGGCCTTGGTGACCATGGTCATCCTGATGATCGTCCTGGGCGGCGTATATCAGATCTTTCAAAGCGTCACCCTGACCTACCGGATGCAGGCAGGCCTCTCCCGGGTGCAGGAGAACGGGCGTTTCGCCCTGGACTTCATCACCAGGGACGTACGGCAGGCGGGATATCGCGGCTGCGTTTCCTCCGGCCCCCTGACCAACACCCTCAACAATGCAACAGATTGGGCGTATGATTTCAATGTGGGAGTGTTCGGGTATGACGATGTGGGGACGTCGGTTTCCGATCTCGAGAACTTGCCGACTCGCGCCGGGTCTGATGTCATTGTCGTTCGCACCATGGCTGGTGATTCCGTACAGTTAGTCCAGAATAAGGAGTCAGCAAACTTAACCGTGGAAGTCACCTCTGATGAACCTAAGGCTTGTGATGGCGCACAGCGAGTCAGTGGTCTTTGCGAGGGAGATATCCTTTTGATTTCCGATTGCGTCAAATCACGAGTTTTTCAAATATCTAGTTTTCAAAAAATACCAGCGGGTTTGCGTATTGTGCATGGTGTATCAGGCGACCCGGGGAACATGCCTGAGTATGCTTCCTGGGGCGGGGCCAGCGCACCCGATAATGAGCGCTTCGGTCCGGACTCCGAGATAATGAAAGTGGCGACCTTGATTTATCATGTGCGGGACAATTTTGCCCTGTATCGAAAAGAGGGGACAGCAGCCGCGCAACCCCTTGTCGAGGGGGTGGAGACCATGCAGGTTCTGTATGGCGAGGATACGGACGGTGACGGGATCGTGAACGAGTATGTCGTTGCCGACGAAGTCGGTGACTGGGAAAGGGTGCGCAGCATCCAGATCGGCCTGCTGATGCGGACCATGGAGGAAATTCGGGGTATGGATCCGCACACGAAGCCCTATGACGTCTTAGAAACAGAATTTGGCCCTTACAACGATCGGCATATCCGGCGTGTTTTTACAACCACGATCGGCCTGCGCAACAGACTGAAATAGCGAGAAGAAACATGCGACGCAAACCTCCTCCTGAAATCGCAAGCTCGAGCACCGAACAAGGCTCGACCCTGGTTCTGGCCCTGGTCATTCTTCTGGTGCTGACTCTCATCGGTGTTGCCGGGATGAATTCCACGTCCCAGCAGGAAAAGATGGCCGGGAACCTGCGGGACAAGGACCTCGCGTTCCAGGCCGCCGAGGCGGCGTTGCGCGAAGCCGAGCAGTTTCTCCAGGTCGCGTCCTTGCCGGCTTTCGAGGGGACCGACGGTCTTCATCAGCCCGACAGGACCCTGTGGCTGCATCCAGCCACCTGGGCCGCTAACAGCACTGTTTCCGTGGAGTATGACGTGGGGGTCCAGGGAGTTGCGCTACAGCCCAGGACGATCATCGAGGAACTGGAGCCTGTTCAACTGGACGGGGAAAGCGTCAAATTCGGGGAAATGCCGGATATCGCCATGTTCCGGGCGACAGCCAGAGGGGTTGGCGGCACGGCTGGCGCAGAGGTGATCCTTCAGACAATAATCAGGCGCTGATCCAACCTTTTGGAGGTTTGCGCAATGCAAAAGAACTCTTTCATGTTACCCCGCCTTGCGGTTGTTCTTTTGGGAACAGTCATGGCCATGCATTTCGGGATCGCATCCCATGCCGCTGATCCTGGAAAGACGTTTGAGGCATTCATCGAGTATATCGGCAAGGACCATATTCTGGCACAGGATCAGCTTTTCCCGTTGCAACTGTCCAGCGTTTCGTCCGAAACAGGAAAGCAGAAAGTAGGGACGCTTTTCTATCTTCCGGAGGACGACATCTATTTATCCCATCAAAACTTGATGGACGTCGGCCACATAACCCTTGGAAGAATTTTTCTTGAGGCGGGATTCGTCCACCGGATTGAGATCCTGGAAATGCACCAATAGGAATCATGGAGATGGGCATGAAAAAAACCATTTGTTCCATATTGTTTCTGGCCTGTTTATTTTGCGCGACATCCGTACATGCGGCGGTGTCCGACATGCCCTTGTTCCTTGTAGCCGGAGCCGAACCCAATGTGCTTTTCAACCTGTCCATTGAAACACCCGTGGGCGGGGCCGCATATCCAGATCACGCGGATGCCGCGACAGGGTGTACCGGACGCTGGGCATCCGGAGGCAACACCTACGGCGTGTGCTATTTCCCGACGCAGGAATACATCGGCCTTTTTGATCCGAAAAAGTGCTACACGTACGGTGACGAGTACTTCATCCCCGCCGGGAGTACCAATGCCAGCCACCAATGCAGCGGGTTGTTCAGCGGCAATTTCCTGAACTGGGCGACCATGACCGCCAACGATGCTTTTGTCTGGACCATGACCGGAGGAGATCGCGTTCAGGATACCGAGAGCATTACAGTGGTGCAGCGCGCCCGCAAGTACAACAATGATTCCTGGTTCCCGCACAAGCTGGTCAACTCCACCCGGAATGTGGCACCTTCTACAATCATGCCCTGGAATGTGACCAATGTCTACGTCAACAATACGGATACCGGTACGGGAGATACTTTTCTGCCCAGGGTCACCTTCGGCACGACCAGGGCCGGCACCAACCTTGGCCTGGGCACATACAATGTCAGGGTCCAGGTCTGCGACTCCACCCTGGGACTGGAAACCAACTGCCAGAGATACGGCAGCCATTACAAACCCGAAGGCTTGATCCAGCGCAACGCCAAGAGAATGCGTTTCGCCGTGACCAGTTATATTCTGGACAACAGCACCAGCAGGCATGGCGGCGTGCTGCGCTCCAACATGAAGTTTGTCGGGCCGGTCCTGCCGGACGGGACGGACAACACGAAAAAGGAGTACGGAACAGACGGCATTCTCATCAACGATCCCGAAGGGCTTGCCGGCACCGGAGGAGTCAGCCACAGCGGGATAATAAACTACATCAACATGCACAGCCGCTACGGCTACAAGAATCACGACCCCATCAGCGAACTCTATTATGAAAGCCTGCGTTACCTGCAGAATCTTGCTCCAACGCCGGAGTATTTCAATATAACGAACAACAATCAAAAGGGCGCGTTTCCCGTGATCACCGACTGGGAGGACCCGTACATCAACTGGTGCCAGCGATGCTTCATCGTCGGGGTCAATGACGCCAACCCGTGGTACGACAAGAGACTGCCGGGGACGTTTTTCACGAGCCAGAATTTCGGCAATATTTCCTTGAACGCCGGATCTCAGGACTGGGGTGAACCAAGCAATGCCGGCGATTATCCGATCAATGTGCGGGAATGGACCAACAAGGTCGGTGAAATCCAGGGCATCAACAACACCTATAGAAAAATCGGCTGCACCGCGAACAACTGTGACTGGAATGCAAGTAATGAAAAACTCATCCCTGGCCTGGGAGAGGTGGCCGGCACCTATCCTTATGGCCCCAAGCAAAACTCCTACTATATCGCCGGTCTCGCCTTTTACGCCAACACTCAGGACATGAGGCCGGATTTGCCGAACAAGCAAACCGTGTCGACGTTCATGATCGACACCCAGGAGTTCCAGGCCAACCCCCTTGTCGGAGAGATGAATATGCTTTGGCTGGTGGGCAAGTACGGGGGGTTCATCGACAAGAACGACAACGGTATTCCTGATCTGGTTGAAGAGTGGGACACCGTGGGCGACGGCGAGCCGGACAACTATGTTCTGGCCACCAATCCCGCGAAGCTGGTGGAGGGGCTCTCCGCTTCCTTTCTGGATGTCATCCGGCGCACCTCCTCAGGGGCTTCAATTGCCACCAACACCACCCGCCTGGGCACGGAAACCCTGATCTACCAGGCCAAGTTCAACAGTGACGACTGGAGCGGCCAGATCGTAGCCTACCAGGTGAATCCGGACGGCTCCGTGGGCGATGTGGTTTGGGATACCGACGATACAGGAACGTTCCCCCCCAACCATTCAGCCCGAAAGATCTACACCTGGAACGGAACCTCCGGTATTGAATTTACGGAAGACAAATGGTCCAGCCTGCATGCTGATCAACGGGAAGATCTCCAAGCCGGTGGGAGTGAGGCCGAAGGCAAGCAACGCCTGAACTGGTTACGCGGTGACGTCAGCCTTGAAAGAAAAAACAACGGGCCATTTCGCAACCGTTCCGTGCTTCTTGGGGATATTGTCAACTCGGATCCGAATTTTGTCGGAACGGCGAATTTCGGATATGAACGACTGCCCGTGGATGTTCCCGGACAAGACTCATATCTCGCGTTCCGGGAGTGGTCCAGGGATAATCGCCGCAAGATGCTCTATGTCGGTGCCAACGACGGCATGCTGCACGCGTTTGACGCGGAAACAGGCCAAGAGCAGTTCGCCTTTATTCCCAAGGACGTTTTTCCCAGGCTGGCCAGCTTGACTGACCCCGACTATACCCACAAATATTATGTGGACGGCTCCCCTTTTGTCGGGGATGCCTACATTGACGGACAATGGAGGACCATCCTGGTCGGCACCACGGGCGCCGGAGGCCGGTCCGTTTTTGCCCTGGACGTGACCAACCCGGACCTCTTTGACGAAACTAAGGTCCTCTGGGAATTCACCCATGCCGATTTGGGGTACACCATTGGCCAGCCCGTTATCGCCCGGATGCAGACTGGGGACTGGGCCGTGATCTTCGGCAACGGCTTCGGAATGAATCTGAGCGCCAAGCTGTTTATCGTGAACGCCTCAACTCGGGCCTTGATCAAAATGATCGACACACAGGCAGGCGGTGACAACGGCTTGGCCACTCCGGCCCTGCTGCCGGATGCTTACCGTACTATTGATTATGCCTATGCCGGAGACCTCAAAGGCAACCTTTGGAAGTTTGATTTATCCCATAAATCATCAATTGCTCAATGGAAATCAGCGTATCCCAAAACGGGTTCTACACCCGCTCCGCTTTTCACTGCGCGCAACGCCGCGGGCCAGGTGCAACCCATCACGGCGCCCATGGAAATCATCCGGCGCGGTGCTGATCACATCATATTGTTCGGCACGGGCAAGTATTTCGAGGTGGGGGACCACATCGTGGGAAATGATCCCCCCATTCAGAGCTTCTACGGCATTCTTGACAATGGTTCGAGGATCACGAACTTCGACAGGAATGATGCCGACTTCCTCCTGGTGGAACAAGAGATCATCCATGAAGGGATCGAGGAGTTCGAAACGCCGGATGCCGAAACCGTTTCCTGGCCCGTGCGGGTAGTGACGGACAACCCTGTAGACTATACCGATAAACGGGGCTGGTATCTCGACTTGGTCTCTCCGAAGCTCGGCCTGCAGGGAGAGCGGGTGGTCAGTGCGGCCTTGGCCCGTTCCGGGCGGATTATCTTCACGACCCTGATTCCGTCGGAGGATCCCTGTGAATTTGGCGGGACCAGTTGGCTGATGGAACTGGACAGCCAAACAGGTGGGCGCTTGAGTTATTCAGTTTTTGATTTGAATTCCGATGGTCAGTTCAACCAGGCCGATTACGTGACCATCGTCATAGACGGAAAAGAAGTAAGCGTTCCGGTCAGTGGCTTGCAGTCTTCAGTTGGCATTATCAAAACACCGGCAATTATTTCAGCTGTTGACGTGGAGTATAAATTTTTCGGCGGATCAAGTGGAGATATTGAATCAATAAAGGAAAAAGGGAGTGAAGTGTCAGGAAGACAATCCTGGCGACAGTTACGATAGGCCAATCCCTGGCCTAATCGGAATTATACATTATGTTGAAAATAAATGGTTTTTCTCTCGTCGAGGTTATTGTTGTTGTTGCAATTCTTGGCATTTTGGCGGCCATCGCCATACCAAGCTACACAAAATACGTTACCAACGCCCGCCGAGCGGATGGAAAAACTGCATTGACAGTAGCTGCCCAGGCCATGGAGCGGTATTTTATCAACAACTATACATTTGAAAATGCTATAATCGGAGATAATACAGTCAACACAAGATACACCGTTCAAGAAACATCAGACAGTGGTTATTACACCCTGAGTTTTTCACAGTCCACCAATGCCACTGCCTTCACCATCCGGGCTACGGCCCAGGGCAAGCAAGCCAGCGACACTCAATGCCAGGTCATGGAAATCAATCAACTGGGACAAAAAACACCTGCCAACTGTTGGTAACAACACAAATTCCGCGGAAGAGAGCCACATAAATATCGTCCCAATCACGCCGCAGTCGAAAACAACCGGATTGCTCCAGTTGCTTGTTCTTGTTTACTCGACCCAAGAACGCGAGCCAAAATCGTCGGCAGTAGAGCAAAACCAGCCCATCCCTCCAGGCCAGGAAAGCCAAGGGGAAAACCATTAGGGGCACCAGGAAAATGGAAAACCAAAAGCCGAGGTCGCCGTTGGGCATGTCCGTGACTACGTGAAAAAAATCGGATCAGCTTGAAAAACGGCTCATGATGAGGATTGGCCACGCCGTCCCCTTGCTCCAGCCAGAAAGTAGTAAGCGTCGTAAGTAGTCTAGAGCAGCCACGACAATGCAACAGGTGCGAACACTCCATTCATGTCTTTGTTGGAATGCCGGCGCACGGAAGGCGATACGTAAGCTTGAGGAACCAAACGAAGTCCAGGCCCAGATAATGAAGGCCATGGACTACGGAGTGAACAGTGGGGCCTTACAGATATTTTCGGCCTAACACACTGAAATAGCATGCGTTTGTCGGAAAAATGACGTTTAATCCGCTAAACTCCTGTCAGATTCCACCTCGCGGTGGACATCGTTACCGTCCGGTTATCGGTTCCCTTGCCAAGCCGTAGAAGACTTGCACCTCCAAGTGTGTGCGCCCTGCTGGGCGCACAAAAAAAGGGGGCCTAAGCCCCCTAAGAATATAAAAACACAAAAATTCAGTTATGGCTCAACACAATCCACAACTCCTGGGTCTGACACTGAGCAAACCATTGGCACATTACTTGCCGTAAACGTTGCGTTTACAGGCAATATCAAACCTTCTTGTGAATCAAATTCGACTCTAAAAGTAGTATCTGCAACGATACAATTTTTAAACCAATCAGAATCAGTATTGTCAATACCTAATGATTGAAGGGTAGCGTTATCATCGCCAGCTGCATAAGCTGCTGCCATTTCAGTTACACATTGTTTAATTGACGCCATGGCTGCTTTTCTCGTTGAATTCGCCTTGTACTTGCCGAACTGCGGAATTGCGATTGCTGCCAAAAGGCCGATGATCGCCACAACGATCAACAATTCGATCAACGTAAAGCCTTTCTCACCTTTTCTTGGCATTTGCATGATGCCCTCCTTGGTAAAATTAATTAGTTTGCCCATTTCGTTCCAACAATGAACAGAACGACGCCACGACTTGTCACCAGCACTGAACGACGGTCCTTTTGGCGTGGGCTTTTTCAGAGGGCTGAAGGCTTGAAACAGAAGGCTGAGAGCTGCGTTTCTGCTTTTCCTTTGCTTAACCCTGTCGGGCTTGGCCAAAAACCATTTGGCGTCTGCCCGTTCTGTCCGGCAACCCTGCCGCCCTATCCCGCCCGCTTTGGTCATAGCGGGCGAAACGTAGGCCGTCGGCTTTGCGTCCCACCCTTTCGGATGGTTTGCCCTTGGCGGACTTCGTCATTCAGTTTGTTTAGCAAATACATCCTTGGATAAAAGAATGTCAAGGGGGAAAGCAAGAAATAATGGTTGATGCTGCACATGATTGGTTCAGGAGGGTCTACGTCTATCCGGATTAAGCATGTGGATGGTGAAAAAAACGTCGCACTCAAGAATAGCTGCAACATAGCGGAGCATGTTCCTTATATGCTTGAATAGTGGATCGCGATGTCATACAATGATGTCAACACGTACAGAGGAGGATATCATGACGACTATCAGTCTTCGCGGAATTGACACGGATACCAAGCAGATGCTCAAAGCCGAGGCCGATCGTACCGGGGCCAGCATCAATTCTTTAATTCTTGGATATGTCAGGAAGGGCCTGGGAATTGGCCAGGATCAAGGGGCACCTCATGACGACCTGGACCACCTGGCCGGCACATGGACCGAGGCGGACGAGAATTCGTTTCGCGAGGCCACGGAGCCTTTCGGGCAGATTGACGAGGGCATGTGGCAATGAGATGCATCCTGATCGACACGAACGCCTACGCGGCCTTCAAAAGAGGTCACCCTGAAGCCGTTGAAGTCATCAGAAGAGCCGAAGCGATCCGGGTCAGCGTCATAATTCTAGCGGAACTCCTGGCCGGATTTCATTTTGGCAATCGAGAAAAAGACAACCGCGTGGAGTTGAATAATTTTTTGAAATCACCACGCGTTGCCTGCGTTCCGGTGGACACGGAAACAACGGAACACTATGCGCGGATTTATCGGCAACTCCGCGAAGACGGCAAGCCGATCCCGACAAACGACCTGTGGATCGCGGCAACCGCCATGCGACACGGATGGCCCGTCTTCACCCTGGACCGGCATTTTGCCTTCATCCGCAACCTGCTGCTTTGCCGGTCTCCAGCGGACATGCTTCCTTAAGGCGGGGACGAGCCTACCCGAAGCGACCGGTGATGTAGTCCTCGGTGGCCTTCTGCTTGGGCTGGGTGAAGAGGGTGATGGTGTCCATGTATTCCACCAGGTTACCCAGGTACATGTAGGCCGTGTAGTCCGAGACCCGGGCGGCCTGCTGCATGTTGTGGGTGACGATGATGATCGTGTATTTTTCCTTGAGCTTGAAGATCAGATCCTCGACCTTGGCCGTGGAAATGGGGTCCAAGGCCGAGCAGGGTTCGTCCAGGAGGATAACCTCCGGCTCGATGGCCACTGCCCGGGCGATGACCAGGCGCTGCTGCTGTCCGCCGGACAGGCCGAAGGCATTTTCATGCAGCCGGTCCTTGACCTCGTCCCACAGTGCCGCGCCGCGCAAGGCATATTCCACCACCTGATCCAGCTTTCTTCGGTCGTTGACCCCTTGCAGCCGCAGGCCATAGGCCACGTTTTCATAGATGGACTTGGGAAACGGATTGGGCTTCTGGAAGACCATGCCCACCCGCCGCCGCAGCTCGGCCACGTCCACGGTCCGGTCGTAGATGTTCTCCCCATCCAGCTTGATGCCGCCCTCAATGCGACAGATGTCGATCAGGTCGTTCATCCGGTTGAAGCAGCGCAGCAAGGTGGACTTGCCGCAGCCGCTGGGGCCGATGAACGCCGTGACCCGCCGGGTGGGGATCTTCATGGAGATGTCCTTCAGGGCCTGGTCCTTGCCGTAGAAAAGCTGAAGGTTCTCCACTTCCAGAGCGAACGATTCCTTGCTGAAATCCATTTTCTGTCTCGGAGAGTCGGCGAAAAAATTGGACATGACGCCGTGGGTGGCTGATGAGGTGCTGTTCGGGGTGCTCATATCTTGGATCCGTGGAATGATGGTTGCGATCGTGTATCGATTGAATGACGTCTTGGTTTCGACATTCAGCGCAGCGCCTAATCGCTTTCGCTGCGATACTTCTCCCGTAGATAGTTGCGAATGGTAATGGCCGTGAGGTTCAGGGTGATGATAATCAGCACCAGGACCAGGGCCGTGGCGTAGACCAGGGGCCTGGAGGCCTCCACGTTGGGGCTCTGGAAGCCCACGTCGTAAATATGAAAGCCCAGGTGCATGAACTTGCGCTCCAGGTGCAGGTACGGGAAATATCCGTCAACCGGCAGATTCGGGGCCAGTTTGACCACGCCCACCAGCATCAGCGGAGCGACCTCCCCGGCGGCCCGGGCCACGGCCAGAATCAGCCCGGTCATCATCGCCGGGGTGGACAGGGGCAGGACCGTGCGCCAGAGGGTTTCGGCCTTGGTCGCGCCCAGGGCCAGGGAGCCGTGGCGGATGGTGCTGGGGATCCGAGCCAGGCCCTCCTCCGTGGACACGATGACCACGGGCAGGGTCAGCAGGGCCAGGGTCAGGGAAGCCCATACCAGCCCCGGCGTGCCGAAAGTCGGGGCGGGCAGGGCGTCCTGGTAGAACATCCGGTCCATGTTCCCGCCCACGAAGTAGACGAAAAAGGCCAGCCCGAACACACCGAAGACAATGGACGGCACCCCGGCCAGATTGTTCACCGAGATGCGCACCAGGCGGACTATGAGCCCCTGCTTGGCGTACTCCCGCAAATAGATCGCCGCCAGCACGCCCATGGGCGTGACCACGATGGACATCAGGATGACCATCAGCACTGTCCCGAAAATGGCCGGAAAAATCCCGCCCTCGGTGTTCGCTTCCCGAGGAAAGCCGCTCAGAAATCCCCAGACCATGGTCACATAATGGCCTATTTTCTGAACCAGGGACATGTCGTTAGGCCAATGCACATGAACTACGTTGGCCAGAAGAATCTCCACCTGTCTGCCGTCCATGGACTCAGCCACCAGAATATCCCGGCGCATCTGTTCCAGCAGGCCCAGCCGACGAGCGTTGATCCCCTCGTACTGGCGATCCAGTTCGTCCTGCTCCGACTGTAATTCCGCCATTCGGCGCTGAACCTCCGCCGGTTCCAGTTCCACGTTTCGGGCCAAGCCGCGTTCAGCCAATCGAATCCGCTCAAGTTGCCTATTCAACCCGCCGATCTCGTAGCGCTCGATATGGTTGATTTCCCCGGCCAGTTCGTTGGCCCGGGCCACGAGGGGCAAAAGCTTTTCCCTGCCCGCGTAACCTTCGGCGATCACCACGCCGTCCTGTTTGACCTGACGCAGAAACCCGATGAAATCGCCCCACTCCCGGCGCTCGACGACCATGGCCTCCCGGGGGGTGGTCCACTCGGAGATCAGCGGCTCCGGGTACCACATGAAATCCCGGCCGGTCAGATCCCGGTTGCCCTGCTTGATCAGGAATCGCTGGGTCAGATCCACGTCCTCCGGAATCTGGTGCCCGGATTCCCGCAGCACCAGCCCGGTTACATTCTGGGAGCGCATCGGGTTGCCAAGGATCCGCACCGTGGTCTCCGGGTCGGGATGGTACTCAAACTCCACCACCGGGGCCGGCCAAAAGTGTCCCAATCCGCGCACCGCGATCAAGGTCAGCAAGCCGAAAACCATGATCATGCTCAAGCTGATCATCCCCCCGGTCAGCCAGATCCACGGGGAACCGCTTTTGAACCATTGACGTGTATTCATGCCGACATCCTAAAGTTTGGCTTAGCAGTCCGTTGAAAAAACCCCAATTGCTGCGTCGCCGCAAAAAATTCAAACTCTCACGTATGAGTAAATACGCTTCGACCTTGAACTTTTTTTGCTCCTTGCACTTGGGGTTTTTGAACGAACTGCCGGAAAATGACTTTTTCAACACTCAGTTAGAGCGAACTGTATTTCTTACGCAGCCGCTGCCGGACGATTTCCGCGACCGTGTTCACGATGAACGTCAGCACGAAGAGCACCAGGGCTGCCAGGAACAGAATCCGGTAGTGCGTGCTGCCCACCGCGGTCTCCGGCAGTTCCACGGCGATGTTCGCTGAGAGGGTGCGCATGCCTTCGAAGATGTTGAAGTTCATCACCGGACTGTTGCCCGTGGCCATGAGCACGATCATGGTTTCGCCCACGGCCCGACCGAAGCCGATCATCACGGCGGAAAAGATTCCCGGACTCGCTGTGAGCAGGACCACACGGGTCACGGTCTGCCAGGGCGTGGCGCCCAGGGCCAGGGAGCCCTGGGTCAGGTGCTTGGGCACGTTGAAGATGGCGTCCTCGGCTATGGAGAAAATGGTCGGAATGACCGCGAAGCCCATGGCCAGCCCAACCACGAGAGCGTTGCGCTGGTCGTAGGTGATGCCCACTTCGGTCAGCCATTGCCGGGCGCTGCCGTCGAAAAACCAGATTTCAATATGCGGACTGAGGGTGACGCAGGCCCAGCCGAAAACCAGAAGCATGGGGATAAGCAGGGCCGCTTCCCAGCCGTCCGGGACCAGCAGGCGGACGCGATGCGGCAACATGCTCCATAAAAAGGCGGTCAGAAGCATCATCAGGGGCATGAAGACCACGATGGAAAAGACGGCGGGCAGGTTGCTCTCCACGAACGGGGCCAGCCAGAGGCCGGCCAGAAAGCCGAGAATGACCGTGGGCAGGGCCTCCATGACCTCGATGGACGGCTTGACCACGGCCCGCAGCTTGGGGCTCATGAAATACGCCGCGTAGATGGCACCGAGCACGGCCAAGGGCATGGCGATGAGCATGGCGTAGAACGAGGCCTTGAGCGTGCCCAAGGTCAGGGGCATCTGGCTGAACTTGGACTCGAACTCATCCGAGGCCGAGGAAGACTGCCAGACATAGTCCGGTGCGGACCGGCCCTCGTACCAGACCTTTTGCCACAAGGCGCTGAACGAGTATTCCGGGTGCGGATTGTCCACATCCAACAGGTGCAGATTCTGGGTCTCGTCCAGGGCCAGCAGGGCCGCGTTGGTCGGGGAAAAGGCCAAGGTCCGGATGGGCGAGTCCGCCACCGGCTTCAGGAGGAGGGTCCGCTGAGAGGTGGGATAGTGCAGCCCCACGACCCCGGCGGCGTCCGCGGCGGCAAACCCCTTGCGGGTGTACTCCGTGGCCAGGGTGGTGATCGGGGCGGCATGGCGGTCAAAATCCCGAACGTGCGTGATGAAGTTTTCGTTCCGCTCGTCCCGGACCAGAAAATATTGGCTCAAGGTCCCGTCGGACCGGCCGACGATGAGGGAAACCGTGCCTAACAGGAAGTCCACGGTGGTGATGGATACGGATGCGTCCGGAACCACCTCCAGACTGTGTGTCGGCCCGGCCTGAGACGGTTGACGCAGGTCGTAATAATGCAGCTTGCCGTGCGCGTCGGCCAGAAACAAATTGATCATGTTCGAGGAGATCAGCACATCCACGACCTTGCCCGGCGCAGACCCGAGATCGTGCTCGGTGGTGGTGACCACGGTCTCTCCGGTCAGAAAGGACGTCCGTGTGGCGAGCTGAACCAGGAGTACCCGGTTATCATCCGTCACCGTTGCCACGGCCGTCCCGGCGGCGGCCCGCTGCACGGCAATGTGGCGCAGTGGACGATGCATGGGATCCACCGGGACGGGATCGTTGCCAAATGGAAAGGTCAATTTGGGAACAACAGTCCGGATGTTGTCGGTCCAGTCAAGCTCGAACTCATGGCGGACCAGGATGGCCGTGCCGTCCGAAAGTCCCAAGACCACGAGATTGGAACGCGGTTCTCCCTGGCCGAAAGAACGGATTTCCACGCCTTCCGGTATCGGAAGAACGACCTTCTCCATGGGCCTGCCGGTGGCCATCTCGAAAAAAAACACCTCGCCGTTGCCGCGATACCGGACACCGACTTCCTGGTACCGGTCCATATCCAGCAACAACGTGTGCTCCTCCGGCCCTCCGGGGACGACGTACACGGTATTCTTCTCGATCTTGGCCGGAGCGAAAATCGGGACCAGTTCGATGAACAAGAAGATGAAGATCAGAGCCAGAGCTAAAACCACGCCCAGTCCACTGGCACTGATAAAATATTTGGCGGAAACGTCCTTGGTCGTCCGGTATTTCCGCAACGAGGCGCGGGCCGCGGCGTCGGGCATGGCCCCGAACAGCTTGTCCAGGTCATGCGTGGAATTTGAGGAAGATGATGAGCCGTTTTTCATGATGCGTCGCTTCCTGTACACGGTGCGAAAGCCGAATGGAGGTTCCGATGACGATCCGTCACGAGAGAGAAAAAGCCGCCCCATGCCGGAGCATGGAGCGGCGTCAAGCGGATGGTTCGGGGCGGCCTACAGTCCGATTTGAGCGCGGACCTGGGCGGCGACGGTTTCGGGCAGCGGGATGTACCCGTCGCGGACCACCACTTCCTGGCCCTGCTTGGAGAGCACCAGACGCAGGAATTCCCGCTCCACAGGGGCCAACGGCTCGGTGGGATTCTTGTTCACATACAGAAACAAACCGCGAGCCAGGGGGTAGTTGCCGGAGGCGGCGTTTTCCGCGTTGGGTTCGTAGCAGGTTCCGCCCATGTTGATGGACGCGGCCTTCACGCCGGAGGTGATGTAGCCGATACCGGAATAGCCGATGCCGTTTATGGACTCGGTCACGCCCTGGACCACGGAGGCGGAGCCGGGCTGCTCGTTGATGGTCGGCTTGTAGTCGCCGCCGCACAAGGCCACGTCCTTGAAGAAGCCGTACGTGCCGGACACGGCGTTACGGCTGTAGATGGTGAAATCCCTGTTGGCCCAGGCGCCGGTCTGGCCGACCTGCCCCCAGCGGGTGATGTCCTCGCCGTGACCGCAGCGGCGGGTGGCGGAGAAGATGGCGTCAATCTGGGGAATGGAAAGACAATCCAGAGGGTTGTCCTTGTTCAGATACACGGCGATGGTGTCCACGGCCGTGGTCACCTTGACGGGCTGGTATCCGAAGCGCTGCTCGAACTGCTCGATTTCCGTGGCCCGCATTTCCCGGCTCATGGGGCCGAAATTGGCCGTGGCCTCGATCAGGGCCGGCGGCGCGGTGGACGATCCCGCGCCCTGGATCTGGATGTTCACGTTGGGGTAGTAACCCTGGAAAGCTTCAGCCCAAAGGGTCATCAGGTTGTTCAGGGTATCCGAGCCCATGCTGGACAGGTTGCCGGAAATACCGGAAACCGGGGTGTACTCGGGTAGGGCCGGGTCCACGGAAACCTGGGCCGACACATTGCCCGCGGCCAACATTCCAAAAAGCATGATTGTTGCTAAGATCTTCCGCATAAAAGAGATTCCTCCTGTTCATTTGTGGCGATTTCGACCCGCCGACATGGCGAACCGTCCAAGGCCATTGTCCATGCCCGTGAACATAGGAAGGAATTGTTACAGCAGTATGACGAGAAGATGACTTTTTTGAGGCGTTCCGGGAAGATCGCCTTCTCAAACAGTTGCCTTGGCCCCTTGCCGGGCGATCTTCAACGTGAAGAAGAACGTCGCCCCCTTGCCGGGAGTGCTTTCAAGCCAGATTCTGCCTCCGTGGTGCCGGATGATGTGCTTGCAGATCGCCAGACCCAGGCCGGTCCCGCCGTTGCCTTCGCCGCGGGCGGAGTCCTGGCGATAGAAGCGCTCGAAAAGGCGCTCCTGGTGCTCACGCGGAATGCCCGGCCCCTGATCCCGAACCCCAAAGACAAGGTATTCGCCCTCCGGGGCGCAGGTGATCGTGATCGTGCCTCGCTTCGGGCTGTGCCGGATGGCGTTTTCCAGAATATTCTGAAATACCTGGGCCACGCGAGACATATCCCCCAGAACCATGATTCCGGAGCAGCCCTCGAGATGATTGACATACTGGATTGCCTTGTCCTCGGCCATGGGCGTGCAGATTTCCAGGGCCATCTCCAATGAGCGTTCGGCAGCTATGGTTTCCAGAATTTCCGCCGGTGCTTCGGCTTCGAGCTTGGCCAGTTTCAGCAGGTCCGTGACCATCGCGGCCATGTGCTCCGCATTGCGATGAATGATCCGCAGAAACGAGCGGGTGGTTTCCGGGTCCGGGGGGCTCTCGCCGAGCAAGGTTTCGGTGTAGCCCTTGATGGATGTCAGCGGGGTGCGCATTTCATGGGACACGTTGGCCACGAAATCGCGACGGATTTTTTCCATCCGCCGGGGCAGGCTGACATCCTGAATGACCACCACGGCCTGAAGGTTTCCGGATGGATCCCTGTATGTATTGATTCTGGCCTCCAGCTCGGCTCCGCCGGGTCGATGCAGAAGCAGGCGTTCGGACTGCTCCGGGCTATCTCGCAGGGTACGCTCCAGGGCCGCGGCCAGGTCCGGTTCCAAGGTCGCCTCAAGCAATGTCTTGTCTTCGACGCTCTGGATCTTCGGGAAAAAACGCCGAAAGGCGGGATTGACGGAGATGATCCGGCCGTCCCGGTCCACGGCGATCACGGCTTCGCTCAAGCCATTGAACAGCGCCTCCAACCGGGTCTTCTGTTCCTGAACCACGTTGATCTGGCTGGAAATGTCCCGCGCCATCGTGTTCACGGCCTCGGTCAGGGGATGAAATTCACTGGTCCGGGGAACATACAGCCGTCGGTCATAGGCGCCGGCACCCACGTCGGAAACCAGTTGCACCAGTTTCTTGATGGAGGAGAGCAGACTTTTGGAAAACCAGAAGCTCAATAGCAGCGAGATCAGCAGACAGGCCCCAAGAATGAGAAAAAAACGCTTCTTCAGGATATCCACCTGCTCGTAAAGGTTGGACATGGGCAGCGCCAGGCGGAGCACCGCGTCGCTTTCCCCAGTGTCGGCCACGGGACATTTCCTGGCAACATAGATCAAGTCCCGGCCAATAGTGGCGCTTTTGCGAATATCCATGCCCACCCGGCCGCTGACGGCCTGGATGATTTCCGGACGCATCGAGTGATCCTCCACCTGCGGAAGGCGGACATCGCTGACATGACTGTCCGCGGCGACCCTCCCGTTGAGGGTGTAGGTCATGCGGACTCCCAAGCGACCGCCCAGGTCCGCGAGCCATGTCCGAATGTCGTGCTCCCCGGCGGGGAATGCCTGCTGGGCAAAAGTCCAACAGGTGGCGTCAAGCAGTTTCAATGCCCGCTCCTGGCCGTGACTCACAAGCTCCGTTCGCACGGAATGGGCCAGAAAAACGTACATGGGGATGAAGATCGCCAAAAGCAGGCCCCAGATCCAGAGCATGATCCGCAGGCGTAAAGACGTTGCTGGCATGGATGGTCTCGTATTCCGTAAGGGATTAATGGAGAAAAACACCGGTCACATTGGCCGACTTCTTTTTGATCTGATTTCCGCATCCCGAGGGAGCCGTCAAGTCCGAGTTCACTTTTTCACCAGATTGTCACATAATCTTCATGATATTGTCACCGAAAAAGGATATCTGGTCTTCTTTATTGCCACATCCGCGGGGAGGCGCCATGTCACGGGAAAAAATCCTGATTGTCGAAGACGAGACGGATATTCTGAATCTTTTGAAATATCACCTGTCCACCGGCGGGTACGAGGTCCACACCGCCGCCACCGGCCTGGAAGCCTTGCGGCAGGCTCGCCAGCTTCAGCCGGATCTGGTGCTTCTGGACTTGATGCTTCCCGGAGTGGACGGGTTCGAGGTCTGCCGGGAGCTGAAGCACGACCCCCGGACCAGTAACGTCGCGGTGATCATGCTCACGGCTCGAGGAGAGGAAGTGGACCGGGTCGTGGGCCTGGAACTGGGTGCCGACGACTACGTCACCAAGCCGTTCAGCCCACGGGAACTGGTGCTGCGGGTCAAGGCGGTGCTGCGTCGGAACAAGCCCGACGCCCCGTCATCAACGGCCTGGGAACGGGACGGACTGCGGATCGAGGAGGAAAACCACCGGGTTTTCGTGGATGGCCTGGACACCGAGTTGACGGCCACGGAGTTCAAACTGTTGTCCGAGCTGGTTCACAGCGGCGGCAAGGTTTTGAACCGGGACCAGCTGCTGAACACTGTCTGGGGGTACCAGTTCAGCGGCTATTCCAGAACAGTGGACACGCATATCCGCAGGCTGCGCAAGAAGCTGGGGCCGTACGCGGAGTGGGTGGAGACCATCCGCGGCGTCGGGTATCGTTTTCAGGGGTAAACAAGAGCCTACTTTTTTGGGTACCAGGGAGAAAAGAAATGACGCATTTTTTTCTGAAACGGCTCGCTGAGCTGCGAGAATCGGCCGCTAACATGGCCGCGTTATGTGAAAAAGCCTTGGACAAGGCTCAACGGGCCTACTTTGAGCGCAGCTCGGTTCTGGCCAAGGAAGTGATGACCGGCGATGAACAGATCAACAGGCTTGAACTGGAAGTCGACAGCAACGCCCTCGGTCTGCTGGCCTTGGATCACCCCATGGCCGGGGATCTGCGCAACATCGTCGGCACCTTGAACATCGGCCTGGATCTGGAACGCATCGGGGACGAGACATACAACGTCGCCCGCCGCGCCCTGTTCTTGAACAATCGTCCGCCGCTCCCCTATTTCCCGGCCATGGAAAACCTGAGTCAACTGGCCATGGAAATGCTTTCCGGAGCCATCAGCGGCTATCTGAACGAGGATCCCGATCTGGCCCTGAACGTCTGCCAAATGGAAGAGCAGGCCCATGTCGAAACCGTCAAGGTGATCAAGGCCGTGATCGACTACATGGTCGGAGAGGCCCCGGCCGTTGAACGCTGCGTCCACACCATCTTCATCGCCCGATCCCTGGAACGAGTCGCCTCGCTTTCCGCGAATATCGCCGAATCCGTGATCTTCATTACCAAGGGCGTGAACGTCAAAGCCGCCTGCTCGAACTAGTTCCTTCCTCAATGCCCATCATCCGGAGACCAAAACCATGACACGAATACCATTTCACCAGGAACTGGCTCGCATGCAGGACCATATCCTGCGGATCGCGGCGGTGACTCAGGAGAGCCTGGACAACGCGGTAAAAGCCCTGCTGACTGGAGACATCGAGCTTGCCGACGACGTGATCACCCGGGACAAGGAGATCAACAGCCTGGAGTGCGAAATCAATGAAATGGCCCTGCAAATGCTGGCCCTGTCCCAACCCGTGGCCAGGGACCTGCGTTTGATCATCGGCGGCAACTGGATCGCCAGGAACATCGAGAGAGTTGGGGATCAGGCGGTGAGTATCGCCGAGAGAGGCATTCTTCTGGCCAGTCGGCCGACCCTTCCGGACATGATGGACATGCTGGGACGCATCGCCTCGGCCAGCACCGATATGTACCGCAATGCCGTCAAGTCCTTCCGCGACCGTGATGAAAAAATGGCCCAGTTTGTCTGCGTATCCGATGAGGAAGTGGATGAACTGGATGTGCTGATCCTACGCAAGCTGATCGACGGCATGATCAAGGACACCCCGGCCGTGGAACGATCCGTCCACGGCATCATCGCCTCCCACTGCTTTGAGCGTGTCGCCGACCTCTCCGTGAACATCACCGAAAGCGTGATCTTCATTGAAAAAGGCGAAAACATTAAACATGCATGCCAAAAACTGTAACGCGACAAAGACGCTCCCAGGGCCCGCAACTTCAGTCGAAGTAGGAGCCCACCATCAAGACCAGGGAGTTCACTCCCCGATTGTCCTTGTGCAGTCCGGCGTTGGACAGGTGGTGCAGACGCAGGGAGGCCCAGATTCGGGATTGGCCCTGCCCCGGGAACTCCGCGCCGATCCCGATTTGCGGGTTGAAGTTCAACCGCGAGCCCTGTCCCGGAACTTTGTGCCCCGAGTACATCACCCCGACCCCGGCCTCTCCGTAAGGACGAAACAGGGAACCGCCCAGGCCGTCCAGGTAATAGAGGGCCAACCCGCTCACCGAGGCCAGCCCTCGCGAAGAGCCTTCCGTGGTACCGCCCAGGCCGGCCTCGATCTTGAAGCGCAACGGCTCGGGCGCCGCATGCGGCCAGATGTCCTCGTAATCGAAAAGCATGAACCCCGTGACCAGGGCGAAGTTCTTGGCGTCTCCGGGGTCGTAGGCCAAGCCGTATCCCAGCCCCAAGCCCATCCGGGGAGTCAGGCGCGGAGCATGATCGTCGCCCGCGAGCGCGGACGACCCGGCCCGAGCCGTGAGCACGGAGGCCCCCAAAAGCAGGACGGCAACCGCAACGACGGCCAGAGCCGCCTTCATCCAGAACCATGGCCTTGGATCACGAACCAGCCAGGACAATCGCCCCATACTCCCCTCCTGGACCATATTTGAGACAGGCGACCCGGGAAACGTCCCCAGGCGTTCCGGAACAGCCATCGCCGTAACGCATGTGATCGGCAAAGGACGGGCATCCGTCCCGAATAACCATGCCCGCGACGGCGAGATCAAAAGCCTGGCCAACGGGCAGACTGCCGTAGGCCGGGGCGCAGGCCGCGATGGCCAGGGGCCGTCGTCTTGCAGCCTCCAGAACATGCCGATACCGCACCCCGGTCGCCTTGTGCCCGTCCGCGCCCAAAAGCAGGAGCGTCCACGGGGAGTCCGCTCCGTTTGGCGGACCATCGAAAAAAATATCGACGTTTCGCTGGGCCTCGCGCCCCATGCCGACGTTCACAACATGACCGTATGTTCCCGAACGGCCGGGCTTTGATCGCTCAAGCACGAAAAAGGCCGCTCCCTCGCCCGGGACGGCGGTTTGCCGGTCAATATCCAGGGGCATGACAGCCTGAGAAAATTGCGGCCCGAAGAATCGCGACCAGCAATATCCGCGCACCGGGCAGTGCTCGTCCACGGCCCCGAAAAGCACCCTGTCCACCCGACCTTCCGTCAGCCACTGCCCGGCCGTGAGCAGGGCCGAGACCGTGGACAGCTCGAATTGACTGGCGGTCAGACAGGGTCCGGTGATCTTCAGTAAAATGGAGATATGCGCCGCCGCTGCATTATGGACGGAGTTGGAGAAATGGGTCGGCGAAGCGCAGACGTCACCGTCATGAATCACGGAGTCGAGAAAGGTGAAAGTGGTGGCCGCCGCGCCGTAGCCCGTGGCCACGATGATGCCGGTTCGGTCCAGTGCCCCGGAAACGGCGATTCCGGCGTCTTGCAAGGCCAGATGCGCTCCCAGCAGAGCCAGGCGCGAGAAACGATCCACGCGGCGCAAGGAGCGCTTGGGAACGAACTCGTCAAGGGCCGCGAGATCGGCCCGTAGCGCCGGGACGCTTTCCATCCCCTGATTCCCCTGAAACTCAAGCCCGCCAAGCATCGGCATCCGCTCCCCGTCCAGGGTCAGTCGCATATCCCCCAACCCGACCCCGAATCCTCCGACAACCCCGATGCCCGCAACGGCGAGAGGGAGGCTCGGGGAATCAAAACATTCCACGTGTAATGTCGTTTCGCGCATCATAGCCGCGAAGTTTAGGCAATGACGGGATTGTGGGCAAGAGATTGCGATTCGGGTTTTTGGCATGTTTCGGCATGGCAGGATTGACGCCGGTCGTCAGGTTGTGGCACTCGAAGCGGGGTGAGGACATCGTGGCATCGATGTCGATACGTACCTTCAACAACGCTCCACCCCGTCTCGAAAAGGCTTTCATCTCACCCCCAAAACGAACAGGAGGACCATCCCATGACCATGCAGGACCGTGTTTCCGCCAAACGAGTCATTTCAGGCCGTTTGCTCGCTACGATGCTCTTACTATGCTTCGCCCTTGTTTTGCTCTCCTCCTGTCGCTCCACCGGCTCCTCGGGGCAGACGTCGAGCAGCGTCACTTCGGAAACCCGGTATAACAAGTACAATATTCACGCTCAACAGAGCAGACAGGACATTAAAGCCAGCTATGCCGGCTATGTCGACTCCGGCGACGGACATTTTTTTATCCCCGCGGGGTCGAAATTGATATTTCCCGGCAAGGGGCAGCGATGGAGAAACGGTTTCTGGTTCACCGTGGCCGACACCGGACAAAAGGTTTTTTTTGAATTTCACCGAGGCCGGATGGGCATGGGCGAACACGAGTACATCGAACTGATCACGTCCAGTTCACCCGTCTCTCTGGATCGCTTTTCGGAACAGGACAGGAAAGGGATCAAAGCCGGCAAAGTGTACACCGGCATGAGCAAGGACGGTGTTCTCACTGCCCTCGGGTATCCGGCCAAACACAGAACTCCCTCTCTGGAAAGCAATAACTGGATCTATTGGCGCAACCGCTTCATGACCATGGGCGTGGTTTTTGACGGCAACGGCCGGGTCGTCTCCATCACGGATTAGCCGATATCCGCTCGTTTCCTTATTTATCATGGACACCACCCCCATCGCCCTGATCACCGGCGCAAGCAAGGGCATCGGCGCGGCCACGGCCCTGATCCTGGCCCGGGACGGATTCGACATCTGGCTGAATTACCGTGGAGATCACCAGGCGGCGGCGACGGTCAGCGAGGCCGTCGTCGCCCTGGGCCGGGACTGTCGGCTGTTGCCCTTTGACGTGGCCGATTCAAACGCGACCACCGTTGCCCTGGAACCGCTTCTGGAAGAGGCCACGCCCTTTGCAGTGATCAATAACGCCGGATTTGCCGCGGACACCCTGATGCTGACCATGGATTTCGAGCGGGAGTGGAAACGGGTCCTGAGCGTGCACCTGGACGGCTTTTTTCTGGTCACCAAGCTGGTTCTGGCCAAAATGTTGCGCAAGCGCCGGGGCCGGGTGGTGAACATCGTCTCCACGTCCGGGCAGGCCGGAATGGCCGGTCAAGTCAACTATTCCGCGGCCAAGGCCGGACTCATCGGCGCGACCAAGGCCTTGGCCCAGGAAATGGGCAAGCGCGATATCCTGGTCAATGCCGTGGCCCCGGGCTTCATCCAGACCGACATGACCAATGACCTGCCCTGGGACGCCATCCTGCCGAAAATTCCCCTGGGCCGAGTCGGTCGGCCCGAGGAAGTCGCCGAAGTCGTCTCTTTCCTCTGTTCCGCCAAGGCCACGTACATCACCGGCCAGACCATCGCGGTCAACGGCGGGATATACATGTAATCCCGCCCGAACATTCTTCCGGATCAACATGCATCAAGCAGCCATCACCGGCGTGGGGATCGTCTCTTCCTTGGGTAATGACTCGGACTCCGTGGTTCGGGCTCTGTACGAGGGCAGGTCCGGAATCGGCGTTGACCAGGAACGGATCAAGCTGGGCTTCAGAAGCGCCTTGACCGGCCTGATTCGCGGTTTCGACCCCACCAGACACCTCAGCCGCAAACAGCGCAAGACCATGCCCGAGTTCGCGGTCCAGGCCCATGCCGCGACCATGGAAGCCCTGGCCTTGGCCGGATTGGACCCGGATGATCTGCGCAACGACCGCACCGGACTGGTGTTCGGATGCGACTCCAGTTGCCTGGCCGGCGTGGAACAGGTGGACATGCTCCGCGAACGCCTGGACACGCGGTCCATCGGCAGCGGGCATATCTTTCGCTCCATGACCTCCACCATCACCATGAACCTGAACACCCTGCTGGGCACGCGGGGAGCCTGCTGGACCATCAGTTCGGCCTGCTCCAGCGGCGGGCACGCCGTGGGCCAGGCCGCGGACCTGATCGCCTCGGGCCGTCAGGACCGCGTGCTCTGCGGTGGAGCCCAGGAAATCAACTGGCAATCGGTATGCAGCTTCGACGGTTTGGGGGCCTTCTCCACCCGCATGGACCGGCCTCGGACCGCCAGCCGCCCATTTGACGCGGACCGGGATGGACTGGTGCCCGGCGGCGGCGCGGCGACCCTCCTGCTGGAACGGCTGGATCTGGCCCGCAAACGCGGTGCCCGGGTGCTCGGTCTGGTCCGCGGATACGGCTTTTCCTCGGACGGGGAGCATATCTCCGTGCCCAGCGGCGACGGCCTGGAACGGGCCATGCGCATGGCCCTGGGCGAGGCGGACTGGAACCCGCCGACAATCGACTATATCTGCGCCCACGCCACGTCCACGCCCGCCGGGGATTCCGTGGAGGCCGAAAGCATCGCCCGGCTCTTTGGAACACCCACCCCGCCCGTCTCCTCGCTGAAATCCATGACCGGCCACGAACTCTGGATGTCCGGCGCGGCCCAGGTCGTCTACTGCGTGCTCATGGCCCGGGAAGGCTTCATCGCCCCGAACATCAACTTCGAACGCCCGGACCCCGCCTCGGCCAAACTGGACATCGTCACCGCAACACGCTCCGCCCGGCTGCGCAACGTACTCTGCAACTCCGCCGGCTTCGGCGGGACCAATGCCTGTCTGGCCCTGGGTTTTCCGGAATGAAGTTCGACCACGTCGTCATCGGCTCGGGTATTTCCGGACTGGCCTGCGCCGTCATCCTGGCTCAGAGAGGCCGCCGGGTGGCCGTGGTGGAGAAGGCCGGGCAAGCTGCTCCGCTGCTGAGAGGGTTCAACCGTCGCGGCATTCACTTCGACACCGGGTTTCACTACACTGGCGCGTATGGGCCGGGCGAGGCTTTGGACGTCTATTTTCGCTGTCTGGGGATCGAGGACAGGCTGACCAAGGTTCCCTACAACGCCGACTGCTTCGACGCGGCGCGCTTTCCCGGGGACGGTTTTTCCTTCGACTTCCCCCAGGGTTATGATCAGCTCCGTCAACGACTGCATGAAGACTTTCCCCTGGAAAAGGAAGGCATCGACGCCTACCTGCGGATAGTGGCCGAGGAATTCGGTCGCTCCCCGCACCTGAACCTGGACCTGCCCATTGACGCCATCGGTGCGTTCAACCCCCTGCACGAGCAAAGCGTCGCGACCTGTCTGAGCGGACTGTTCGGGGACGAACGGCTACGGGCCCTGCTGTCCCTGCACTTTCTGCTTTATGGCGTGGAGCCGGGCCAGGCCTCCATGGCCCTGCACGCCCAGGTCTGCGGCTCTCTGTATCAGTCCGTGCATGGGATCAAGGGAGGCGGCAAAAGCCTGGCCGCGGCCTTGACCCGTCGCCTGGAGGAACTGGGCGTGGTCCTGCTGACCGGACGCAACGTAAAACGGATTGAGACTGCTTCCGACCACTGTCGCGGCGTGGTCCTGGAGGACGGCGAGGTCGTCCGGTCGGATACCTGCATCGCCGCCGTCCACCCGTGCTCCCTGCTGTCCATGGTCGATGAAGCTGCCTTTCGCCCCGCTACCAGACGTCGCTTCCAGGCTTACGAGGAAACTTCGTCGGGCTTCATGTTTTCCGCCGCGGTGGATGAGTTTCCCAAAATACTGGATCGCAAAAACCTGTTTCTCTGCCCGGACATGGATCTGGACGGATATTGTCGGCCCGACCGGCCCATCGAGAAGCGGCCTTTTTTCCTGGCCGCCGCCGGAGCTGAAAACGGTTCCTCGGCCAGAGGCTTGATCCTGCTCTGCCCGGCGTCCATGGAAGAAATGCGGCCCTGGATGCATTCCGGTCCACGGGACCGTCCGGAATCCTACCGGTCAATGAAGCGGGATTTGATGGATCGAGTCCAGGCCCATGTCTCACGGTCGATCCCGGAAATCGGCTCCATGACCATGCTGGACTGCGCCACGCCTTTGACGTTCAGGGACTGGGTCAACGCTCCCTCGGGCAGTCTCTACGGGATCAAGCAAAAGCACGGCCAAATTTCTCCGTCGCCCCTGACCAAGATCAAGGGCCTGTACCTGGTCGGCCAGGCCCTGACCGGCCCCGGGGTTCTGGGCGCGACGATTTCCGCCTTTCTGACCTGTGGATTCATCCTGGGGCCGGAAACGCTGCGCAAGGAGGTCCGGCAATGTCGTTGAACCGGGTGGTAATCACGGGGCTGGGAGCGGTCTCGCCCTACGGCGTGGGCGTGGAGACGCTGTACGCGGCCATGACCCGAGGCCAAAGCGCGATAACCGAGCATCCGGACCTCAAGACGATCAAGGGCTTGCGCTGTCACATCGCCGGGCTCGTGCCGGAGTTGGATGCCAGGGAGATCCCCAGAAAACACCGCCGCACCATGTCCCGGATGTCCGTCTTCGCCGTGCTGGCCGCCATGGAGGCCCTGGAATCGGCCCGAGTGGACGAATCAACGCGCCGGTCCGAGCAGACCGGGGTGATCATCGGGACCACCGTGGGCAGCCCTCAGACCTTGCAGGATTTCTTCGCGGACTATTTGCGGGAATTTTCCATCGAGCAGGTCAAGTCGTCCCTGTTCTTCAAAATCATGGGCCACACCTGCGCGGCCAACGTGGCCCAGGCCCTGGGCATCGAAGGCCGGGTCATGGCTCCCTCCGCCGCCTGCGCCACCGGAGCGCAGGCCATCGGCCTGGGCTACGAGGCCATAGTCTTGGGCCGACAAAGGATCATGCTCTGCGGCGGAGCCGAGGAGCTGCATCCGTTGACCGTGGGCATTTTCGATATTATCAACGCGGCCTCCACCGGGTACAATTCCGATCCGGGCAGCTCGCCCCGACCATTCGACGCCCGACGCGACGGCACGGTCTGTTCCGAGGGCGGCGGAGTTCTCGTTCTGGAATCCCTGGATTCCGCGCTGGAGCGGGGTGTCCCGATCCTGGCCGAAATCATCGGGTTCGCCTCCAACTCCGACACCACGAATATCTCCACCCCGGACCCCGGTCGGATCGAGCAATGCATGCGCCTGGCCCTGGCCGACGCCGGGTTGGAACCCGGCCAGGTCGACTACGTCAACGCCCACGCCACGGCCACGGAACTGGGCGACCCGGCGGAATGCCTGGCCATTGCCCGACTCTTCGGCGACGCCGTGCCCGTCAGCGGCTTCAAAGGCCACCTGGGACACACCCTTGCCGCCAGCGGGGCCCTGGAACTGATCGTCATGGTGCGCATGCTCCGGGACGGTCTGTGCCTGCCGACCTTGAACCTGGACCACCCCGCCCCGGAATGCGCCATGGTTCGCCATGTCCGGGAACCGGAACCCCGCGTAATGAACATCGCCGTAAAGAACAACTTCGCCCTGGGCGGAGTCAACGCCTCATTGATCGTAAGGAAATTTTCTCAAGATGCAGCAACACATTATTGATACCGTGAACACCGCCCTGGCCGAGGAATTCGAACTGGACGCGGAGGCCATGCGGCCCGAGGCGCACCTGTTCAACGACCTGGGGCTGGACAGCCTGGATGCCGTGGACATGGTCATTGTCCTGGAAAAAGCCTTCGGCTGTAAACTCCGGGACGAACAGGCCATCCGGGAAATCCGCACCCTGGGCAACCTTTACACCTTCATCGAGACCAAGCGGAAGGAGCTGGAATGACCGAAGCAGCCGCGCCGCCCAAGGCTTCCAGGCGTCCCGGCCTGCGGGCTTTGGTAATGAGCGCGGTGGTCTACCCCCTGCTGTTCCTGCAAACCCTGATCTTCATTCTCCTGGCCCCGGTGGTTTTACCCTTGGCGACCGTCCTGACCGGTCGCTCCCTGGGCCGGATCGTGCGGTACTTTATCTGGATCTACGGCAAGGTCTGAATGATTCTGATCGCACCTTTCACGCGCTTTGAAAAAATCGGCTTGACCCTGGACCGTTTTCCCCAGCCCTGCATCATCGTCCTGAACCATCTCTCTTTTTTTGATGTCTTCTGCATGGGTGCTCTCCCTCACAGCAACGTCGGATTCACCGTCCGCTCCTGGCCGTTCCGAATGATCTGGTATGCACCGTTCATGCGAATGGCCGAATACGTGGATATGGAGACATTGGGCCATGACGAGGCCTTGCACCGTTGCGGCGAACTGCTCGACCGCGAAACCACCTTGGTTTTCTTTCCTGAAGGACACCGAGGCCGGAACGGCAAGCTCGGCAGGTTCTACTCCGGGGCGTTCAAACTGGCCGTGGAAACCAACGTACCCATCGTACCGCTCTGCATTTCCGGCACGAACCGCCTCCTCCCGCCGGGCGCCCTGCTCATGGCCCCGACCACGATCCGTCTCCAGGCCCTGCCGGCAGTTGATCCGTCCGGTTATACCGGCGAATCCGGACACGTGGCCCTGCGCAAGACGGTCAAGGCGGCCATGGCCGAGGCGCTTGTATCCCGGTTATGAGTATTTGGGGCGTTGAGTCCAGATCGTGGTGACGGCTCGGTTTGTTGCTATCGCCGCGTGGCCTGCTCCAAAGCAGGGACCGGGCCGGGATGGATATTCCAGTCCGCCGCCTTGCCCAGCTCGTTTTTAGGCAGTTCGGGACCGAAGATGATGGAGGCGGGCTGTTCGACGTGGGACAGGAGGCGGGCCAAATGGACGCGCAAGGCGTCGCGGATGCCCGGGTCGGCCTCTCGGCTCGCCTGAAGCACCACGAAGGCCTTCAGGCGGTGGCCTTCTTCCGGGCGCATCAGCCGCACGGCGCAGTCGGCCACGGCTTCATGGGTCAGCAACGCATCGCGGACCCGGGCTGGATAGACGTTGATCCCGGCGACCTGGACGGCGTGGTCCAGACGTTTTTTGACGAAAAAATGGGTGTGGTCCACCCAGTCCAGCATGTCCTGAACCAGGAACGGAGCGGACGAACCACCCTGCTCGAGGTCGCGGACCAGCCGGTCCTCGCCGACCCGTTTCCAGGTGGGCAGCAAGGTCAAAGGGTCGTTCAGTCCGGTCCGGTAGCCGATGGCCCCGTTTTCCGATGAGCCGTAAATTTCGAGCATTGTTTCCAGGCCCAGGCTCTTCAGGGATCGGATGATCTCCGGCGGACAGGGTCCCGTGGACGTGACCCCGAGAACTCCCGGTGGGAATAATTCCCCGGTCTCCACGCAGAGCCGCCAGACATGCGGAAAACCGAGGATCGCGTCGCCCGGACGCAGTTCGTTGATCAGGGCGGAAAGATTGACGAATCGCCGATCCTCGCACGGCACGTTCAGCAGCTTGGGAATCAGAACCGCGTGAATGAACCCGTAAATATGGTGCGGCGGGGCCAGGGCCAGAAAGCGGTTGACGCCGGGGAACAAGTCGGCCAGATGCACGGCGTCCTGTTCCAGGAAAAAGAAGTCGCGAACAACGGTTTTCGGTTCGCCGGTGCTGCCGGAAGTGGAAAAGGCGATGCGGTCCGGTCGCGGACCGACTTGTTCCAAGAGATATCCGGCCCATTGTCCCAGGCTGGGCAATTCGGCCAAAACCGCGGCCTTTTCCGCCGAAAGGCCGAAATACCCGGCCACCTGTTCGGAGACCTGGGCCAGTTCATCCGGCGTTGTCTTCAGCGGCTCCCGGATGAAATCGCTCTCCGCCGCAAGAAGCAGTTCTTCGCCGAACACGTCGGAGATGTTGCGAACCGCCTTGAGCTTGGCAAACGCGACAGCTCGAACCAGGATGAAATAATCGTAACTATCAAGCGCAATCCGCCGCATGCTGAGCCTCGCAGTGGATGCGCGTAAAAATTTTTGTCATGAAAAATAACCTTTCCTGCAAATTTTCCCCGGAAGACATCGAAGACGCCAAGCAAACGGGACGCTTATTGTCCATGGAACTGGAATTGTCCAGGGCGTGCAATCTGCGGTGCATTTACTGCTATGCGGATTCCGGGACGGCCCTGGACGCGGAGTTGTCCCTGTCGGAGATTCTGGACGCCGTGGACCAGGCCGTGGAACTGGGGGCCAGGCGGATCATCGTCCTGGGCGGCGGGGAGCCGTTGGTTTATCCGGACATCCTGGCCATCCTGCGACATATTCACCGGCGCGGAGCGGCCATTGATCTGTTCACCAACGGCACGCGGATCACCGCCGAGCTGGCCGAGGAGTTCATGGCCCTGGGAGTCAGTCCGGTGATCAAGATGAACAGCATGCGCGAGGAAGTGCAGGACGTGCTGGCGGACAAGCCCGGGACCTTCGCGAAAATCCGCCGGGGGCTGCGCCATCTGCGCGACGCGGGATACCCCGGACCGGACCTGCCGCTGGGCGTGCAAACCGTTATCTGCCGCCAAAATCTCCCGGAATTGCCGGACATGTGGGCCTGGATTCGCGACCAGGGCATGGTCCCGTACTTCGAGACCATCACCCTCCAGGGCCGGGCCCGCGAACACCCGGAACTGCTCGTCGGCCCCGAGGAAATCCGGACCCTGTTTCAAACCCTGGCCGACCTGGACAAAACCCGCTTCGGCATGGAATGGGACCCACGCCCCCCGGTGGCCGGCCTGACCTGCAACCGCCATTTCTACACCTGCACGATAACCGTCCACGGCGACGTCGTCCCCTGCCCGGGCGTGGACATCACCGTGGGCAACATCCGCACGGCCAGGCTCGCTGAGATCCTCCACCAAAGCCCGGTGATCCGCGACCTGCGCAACATCCGCGAAACCATCAAAGGAGCCTGCAAATCCTGCGAGTACCACCATTCCTGCTACGGCTGCCGAGGCATGGCCTACCAGCATACCGGCGACTACCTGGCCGCCGACCCTCTTTGCTGGAGAAACCCGGAACGGATCAGCTCATAAACAAGCCATGTGCATGATCAATTCCGATGGTGTCAGCACGGGAATCGCGGCATTCTTGAAATCCGGGACGTTCCTGGTCACGATGTACTGTGCGCCGGCATGACGGGCGGATGCATGGACGACCGCGTCCTCGAAGTCGGCGAAACCAGAGGCAAGAGCGTTCTCCAGCACCACGCGATTCACGGGCGCGACGACGAACAAGGCGAGCAAAGAGCGAACATGGCCCATGGCTGCTTGGGCACCGAGCACCTTGGCCGCGAGGTAATGAATCGTAGTCACCGTCGTGGCGCAAATATAGCCCGTGATTTCGGAGCGTTCCACCTTTGCCAGGAGCAGGGCGGCATCATCGGCAAAGGGTTCTCTGTCCAGCAGGACGTCCAGAACCACGTTGGTATCGAAGAGAACGTTCACAGGTACTTCTCTTCCAGATGTTTCCGGTACTCGCTTTCCTCCACCGGACTTCCTTTCAGAGCCCCTTTGAGGCTTTTCACGACCGGCGGCAGCGGAAACTCCCGGCCCTGCTTTTCATTTCGGATCATTTCAAACAGGTCCGCCACAATTCGTGAAACGGATTTACCCGTCCGAGCTGCGTGTTGCTTGGCCGAATCGATCAGCTCGTCATCCAGGCGCAAGGTCAGTTTCGTATTCATGCTCCCTCCTCTTTCGACGTACACTTTTCCCCAAAGAGTACGTCGCGCTTGAGAGCATGTCAAATCCGGATATATTCCCGGCCAATCTCAAAGGAACGCATCCATGATCCAACTCCCCCACTCCGCCGCCGACCTGATGCCCCACAAGCCTCCCATGCGCCTGATCGACACGGTCCTGTCCGTGGAGCCGGACGGCTCGGGCACGGCGGAGACCGTTGTCCGGACGGACAATATTTTTCTGGACCGGGACGGCGCGTTGCTCCCCGAGGCCGTGGTGGAACTTATGGCCCAGGCCTTTGCCGCGGTCAGCGGCTCCATTGATCTCCAGGCCGGGCGTCCGGGACGGACGGGGTATCTGGTGGGGGTGAAAAAAGTCTCGTTTCCCACTCCGGAAGCCAACCAGCCGAGCGTTTCAGTCGGCGACCGGCTGACCGTCGGAGTCCGGCCCACCGGAGAGTTCGCCGGATTCGTGATCATCGACGCGGAGGTACGTCGTCACGATGACCTTTTGGCCCAGGGAGAACTGAAAATCTGGATCGCTTCGGACGGCGATGAGCAAGGAGGCCCGGCATGACGGTTCACCGCCTGGCCTTGCCCTGTTTTCTCCTCCTCTTGCTGTCTCTCGGACTTGCCCCAACCGCCGTGGCTGACGAATTCAAGGAATTGACGCCGGCCCTACGGGAACGTCTGGCTGTCATTCACCAAGGCACCCGATCGGTCCAAGGGGATTTTGAGCAGGAAAAGCGCCTGAGCATGTTCGACCGAGCCTTTGTTTCCAAGGGCGTCTTCGCCGTGGAGCAACCCGGCAAAATTCACTGGGCCTATCAGGAGCCCTCCGCTTTTGGATTCGCCTCGGACGGGGAACAGGTCCGGCGCTGGAACGAGCACTCCGGGATGTCCGCCCCCTCCCCTCTGGCCCGGGACCCGATCCTCTCGGTGATCGTGGACCAGATGCTGGCCTGGTCAACCATGGATACCGAGAAACTGGAAGCCTCCTTCACCCTTGCCGTACTGGAGACGGCCCCGCTTACCCTGGAACTCCTGCCCAAAGCCCGACAACTCGCGGCGGTCCTCCAGCGCGTCCAGGTCTCTTTTGATCGGGACGAAACCCACCTTCAGGGCATCGTGCTCTTCGAACCCGACGGCGACACCACCCGCATCCGCTTCTTCAACGTCCGCGTCAATGAGGACGTTTCCCCGGGACTGTTCTAGAATCATGGCGCGAACTCCAGCCACGGTGCGCCTTTTCACCGTTTTATTGTCCCATAAAGCCACCTTGCTCCTGCTTCTCGCGGGCTGCCTGTTCGTGGGGCTTTTTTTTCTGTGCCAAGCCACTTTGGCGGAGGACATCGAGGCCATGCTGCCCGACGACGGCTCCGGTCTGGCCGAGGACGTCCGCCTGCTGGGCCATGCGCCGTTTCTGTCCAAGGTGCTCGTGGTTCTGGAACCGGCCCCGGGACGATCCGGACTTGTCGATCTGGAAAAGCTGGAGCGGGCGGCTCAAGATATCAGGACCGCCGCCGGTCCACCCTGGTTCGTCGGTCCAGACCACGCAAGAGAACAGTTGGACGTTCTGGAGAAGGCTGATCAGTTTCTTTCCCTGCTCCCGGCGCTTTCCACGCCATCCGACCTGAAACGCATCGAAGCGTTGATCCAACCGGAATCCGTGCGTCGCGCCCTGGAGGAAGCCCGCGAGACGCTCCTGGGGTTGCAGGGTCTCGGCATGAAGGGGCTGATCAGCTCGGACCCGCTGGGATTGCGGAATCTGATTTGGGAAAAGCTTTCTTCCCTGGACATTCTCGGCGACGGCTTCGCCATGTCGAATCCGGATGAAGGCATTTTCCTGAACCCAAAGCAACCCGGCGCCTTGATTGTCCTGGACACCCCGGTGGCCATGACCGACGCCCGAGGCTCCCGAGACATGCTGGCGGCCCTGGATGCAATTCTGTCCGCTACGCTCGCCAATGCATCTTCGGACGCATCTTCGGACGCATCTTCGGACGCGTCTGCGGGTGATCTTTCGGAGGATCTTTCGGATGATCTTTCGAGCCCGATTCGGGCCTTCGTGATCAGCGGCCACGCCTATACCGCGGCCAACGCCCAGGCCATCCAGCGGGATCTGGCCGTGGTGCTGCCCGTCTCGGCCCTGGGCATTCTGGCCCTGTTCGTTCTGTTTCTGCGCTCCTGGCGGGCCGTCTTCGCCTACGCCGCGCCCCTTGTCGCCATGCTGGCCGGAGTGGCGGCCGTGGCCGCCACCGGCAATCCTCTCTCCGGCATCACGCTGGGCTTCGGGGCCGTGCTCATGGGCCTGGCCGTGGATTACGGGCTGCATGTCTGGTACGGGCTGCGCCGCGGGGCAGATACGGCCCAAACCCTGGCCCTGCTGGCCAAGCCGATCCTGTTCTGCTGGCTGACCACCGCCGGGGTGTTCAGCCTGCTCTTGTTCTCCAGCCTGCCGGGACAGCGCCAGTTGGCCCTGTTCACGGTTTCCGGCCTGAGCGCGGCCATGCTTTTGTCCCTGACGGTCCTGCCGGTTTTGCTGCTGCGCCGAGACAAGCGGCATCAGTCCACGCCAGAGCGACCATTGGCGCATTTGGCCTCATGGCCGACTCGCCGCGGCCCGGCGATCTCGGCGTTCGTCGCCCTGCTGGCGGCCGCCGTGCTCTGCTGGCCCTCGATTCATTTCGACGGACGCCTTCAGGCCATGAGCATGGTCCCCGAGGAACTGGCTCAGGCCGAACGGGTCGTCACGGAGTCCTGGGGCGGAGTGCGCAACCTGGCCATGCTTGTGGCCCAGGGCGATACCCTGGAGAATGCGTTGCAAGCGGCCCATGCCCAGCATGCCTTTCTGGAAAAAGCGGCCCCGGGCACGCCCGTCGTCAGCCTGGCTCCGTTGTTGCCGCCGGGCTCGGTGCAGGATGATTCCATCCAACGCTGGACGGATTTCTGGGCGCAACGAAAAACCGAGCTGCAAGAGATCATGGCCAAGGAAGGCGCCGAACTGGGGTTCGCCCCCCAGGCTTTTGCTCCGTTTTTCGATTTTCTTCAGACCGAGCCGCGCCGGGTGAACGGCGACCTCCTCCTCGGCCTGGGTATGGGAGAATTGATCGACATGCTCGTTGTTCGGGACCATGGGCGCGCGACCATCCTCACGTTGATTCCCGACGAGCCCGAACTCCACGCCCTCCTGCCTTCCGAAACCCGGCTGGTATCCCAGACCCTCCTGGGCCAACACATCGCCGCCGCCCTGTACCGAGACATGTCCCGCTTTCTCCTGGCCGCGGGAATCTTCGTGGTCCTGACGACCGCGATTTTATTCCGCAACCCGCGGCAAATGCTCCAGGCCCTGACCCCGTCCCTGGCCGGATTGTCCGCCCTGATCGTTGTCGTGACACTTCTGGACATTCCCTTTAATCTCTACTCCGTCGCGGCCACCTTCCTGGTGCTGGGGCTGGGCGTGGACTACGGCATCTTCATGGCCATGCGTCACGACAGGCAAAGCAACAGCCTGGGGACAGACCTGGGCACGGGACTGGACACTGACCTGGACACCGAAAGGGCCGTGCTGGTTTCCGGCCTGACCACCCTGCTCGGCTTCGGAGCCCTGGTCCTGGCCGGACACCCGGCCCTGCACTCCATCGGCCTGACCGTCCTCATCGGCATCGCCGCCGCGATCCCGGCGGCCCTGTTCGTGGTGCCGAGTCTGGAGCCGCCACCTTCAACGAACATGAAAAATACCACACCAGATCATAAGTTGCGTATGAAGCATGATGAGTTGTAGCCTTGCATCTGAATTCCATCGGGAGGCAGTTTATGACCGAGCTTACCTTCGAAACCATTGTATCTCCTAAACATGAACTTTGTTTTAACTTGCCAACCTCCTTGCCGATCGGCAGCGCCATCCGCGTTACGGTAGAAGCGGTCCAAGAGAACTCGCATGCACGTCGCTTCTCCCCCAAGTCGGAACTCGGCCGCAAGCTCTTAAAGGCACGAGAAGAATATGTTCAGCAGGGAGGAAGACTCCTGAACTGGGATGAAATCAATGAAGAGGTCCGCCGCCGCCGTGGAGGACTGACGGATGAATAAGCGGCGAACATATGTCGATGCCAACCTGCTCATCGCAGCTTGGCGTGGCAAGGATGAGGTCGCTGAGAAGGCATTGAGCATCCTGGATGACCCGTTCCGAATGCTCATTGTAAGTGAAGCTTTGTGGCTGGAAATCATGCCAAAAGCGATATTTCAAGAAGAACATCGGGAAAGAGCTTTTTATGAAGCCATTTTTGCGCATGCGGATCAATGCCCATGGAAGACAAATGTTTTGAAGTCCGCTCAAGACCTTGCTCAACGATATGGCCTCGCCGCAATGGATGCAATTCACATTGCCACGGCCATAGATGCCAGGGCCGACGAATTCATATCTGGAGAAAAGCCGACAAAACCGATGTTCAAGATCAAGGAGATAAAGACTATATCCTTGCGGGACTCGTAACCTGCATCCGCCCATCATGAAGTTCGATTTTTTATTCTTGAAAGCCGGACGCTGTAAATATTGGATTGAAAAGCGCCCCCTTTTGCTCATTTTGCTGGCTCTCCTGTCGATCTTTGCCGGTTGCGCCAAGCCGTACACCCCGCCAGCGAATTTTTCGCCGCTGCCTTCCGGAACCCACATTGCCTGCGTCCACCCGTTTTCCGCCCTGAAAACCCCTCTTCATTTACGCCAGACAGTCATCTGGGAAGCCGGTGACCGGGTTCAGGTCATGCAGGGGATCATGCGGCTTGACGGTGGGCAAAAACAGGTTCGGCTTCTCGGGTTGTCGGAGATCGGGATCAAGCTTTTTGATGTGGCGGTGGGCGGGGAAGGGCACGAAGTTCACCTGCTGGCCCCGGTCGTGGGGTCGGCCCGTAAACTGCTGGCCCGGCAGGTTGCCCGGAGCGTCCGGCGGATATTCCTGACGTATCCGGACATGGCGACGGCCCAAGCCTTTGTCGGAGCTACGTCCGTGATTTTGGCGGATCATACAGACGACGGGAACCAGGTTCTGGAATGTTTTCCGCCGATGGAGACAGCCCTCCGTACGTGGAGCCCGGATCAACGCTGGGAGATTGACCTTGACGACTATTCCCTTATGAACGACATCACGTTGCCCGGGCGGATTGTCTACCAGGACCACCGAGCCGGCTACGTATTGACCATTATCCTGCATGAGGTCTTTGAGCCATGAACACGATCCGCGACGGCATTCTGGCCGCCCGGTTAGGGGCGGCCACCTGGGAGACCGACCAAGCCATCCGTCAGGACTTCTCCTTCCCGCCCGATTTCGTCGGTTTCGCCGGGCACTTTCCAGGAGAGCCGATTCTGCCGGCCGTGGTCCAGATCGGAGTCGGCGTTGTTCTGGTCCAGACCCTCCTGGCGAAGGGAACCGGCCCTTATCGATTGAAAACCGTAACCCGGGCCAAATTCCTGCGGAAACTGAAGCCCGGTGAAACCATTACCGTCCGGTGTGCCAGGCGCGGCCCGGATGGAGGGGCGTTCGACGTCGCCTTGACCGTGGACCAGCAACAGGCCGCGGCGTTCACACTTACTTTCTCCTTGGCCTCCACCTCTGAACCAAGCGACCCCAAGGACGGATAAAACCATGCGCAAACCGTATTTCCCAAAACAGGACGGCCATCCCGAGCCCTTGCGAGCCGTCTGTTCGCGGCGGGTGCGCTTCGAGGAGGTGGACCCGCTGGGCATTGTCTGGCATGGCCGCTATCCCAGTTTTTTCGAGGACGCCCGAATGGCCCTGGGCGACAAGTACGGCATCGGCTACATGACCTTCTACGAGCACGGCGTGGTCACGCCCATCAAGATGATGCACGTGGACTACCACCAGCCCCTGCGCTTCGGCGAAGAGTTCACCGTGGAAGGGATCCAGCATTTTTCGGAGTCCGCGCGGATCAACACCGAGTACGTAGTCCGCAACGGCGCGGGGGAAATCGCCACCACCGGCTATACCGTGCAAATGCTCCTGGACCTGAACATGAACGTGCTCATCGCCCTGCCTCCTTTTTTCGAAGCCTTCTGCGACCGATGGAAACGAGAAGAACCATGCGCATGCACCTGATCTACCCCAAATGGCCCAAGCTCGAACGCCAGACCGAGTTCCACCTGCCGCCTCACGGGCCGGTGGTGTTCGCGGCGGAAGTTCCCGAGGACGTGGAGATCACGTTCACGGACGAAAATCTGGAACCCCTGAACTTCGACGCCTCCACGGATCTGGCGGCCCTGTCGGTGATGCTCACCTGTCAACTGCCCAGGGCCCTGGCCATCGCGGACCGCTACCGGGAGCTGGGCGTGCCGGTGCTCATGGGCGGGATCGGGACCATGCTCCACGCCGAGGAGGCCGCCCGACACGCGGACTCGCTCTTTCTGGGCGAAGTGGAAGGCCGCTTCGCCGCGGTGATCCGGGATCTGAAGGAAAACCGCCTGCGCCCCGTCTATGACTATCTTGGCGCTCCTCCGGACATCTCCCTGGCGGGAACGGCCCGGCGCACCATTCTGAAGCGCGACCTGTACAATTACCGCGGCGTCCAAATGGTGGACCTGCTCCACGCTTCCCGAGGCTGCAAGTTCAACTGCATGCCCTGCTGCGTGGCTTACCTGGGCGGCAAGTCCTTCAGGCCGCGCCCCATTCACAAGGTCATCGCGGAGATGGAGTCCATCGCCAACAACCGGCTGTTCTTCGTGGACAATTCCCTGGCCCAGGACCGGGAGTGGTTGAAGGACCTGTTCACGGCCATGATCCCCTTGAAACGCAAATGGATTTCCCACCCGATCATGTACGACCCGGAAATCCTCGACCTCGCGGCCCAGGCCGGCTGCTGGTACGTGTACCAGGCGGTCATCGACGACTCGAAAACCATTCGGGAACGGATCAGGATGCTCAAGGACCACGACATCGGCATTGAAGGCACCATCCTGCTGGGTCTGGACGAACACGACGAATCCTACATCAAGCGGATGGTGGACTTTCTCCTGGAAGTGGAGCTGGACATGGCCGAGTTCACGATCCTGACCCCGTTCCCGCACACCCCCATCCGGGAGATACTCGAAAAGCAGCAGCGCATCATCAGCAACAACTGGCTGGACTACACCTGCGACAAGGTGGTTTTTCTTCCCAAGCAAATGCCCCCGGAGACCCTGCAAAAGCTCTTTCACTACGCCTGGGACACGTTTTACGCCGAAGGCGGTCCCCAACTGCGCATGGGCAATTTGTTCAGAAAGGTCATTTCCAAGGAGATGGACGACGGCACCTATCGCCGCTACGACCCGAAACGCAAACGGGCCTTTCCTAACACAACAACGGCATTTTCGGGCAAGAACCGACACCGCTGAAGATTTAACCACGGGGGACACGGGGGACATTTTCCGAAAAAACCAAGGTTTCTTTCCCCGTGATCCCCGTGTGCCCCGTGGTTAAACATCTTGGCCAGACGATGGAAATGAAAGTGTCGCCGTATTGCTATGAATAACCCGGACACGGAGCAATCCCGCCATGATTGATCTTGTACCTTCCACGCGCCGATGAAAATACTCCTGCTTGCCACGAACACGGATCGCGAGCCCTACCCGGTGTATCCCCTGGGCATGGCCGTGGTCGCCCAGGCATTGTGCGCCGCGGGTCATGAAGTCCGGCAGATCGACTATCTGGCCATGGGCGAGTCCGACGAAGCGCTGCGCACGGCCTTGCTGGAATTTCTGCCCCAGGTTGTCGGCCTGTCGCTGCGCAACATCGACGACGTGGACTCCTGCGGCTCCCCGGAACAGTGGTTTCTGGACCGGAGCAGGCGGATCGTGGAACTGCTCCGCGCGACCCACGACGTCCCGATCATTGTCGGCGGTCCGGCGTTTTCCATCATGCCCGAGGCCATCCTGGACTATCTGGGCGCGGATTTCGGCGTGGCCGGGGAAGGGGAGCGGGCCGTCCCGGACCTGCTCTCCCGCATCGAACGGGGAGAGGCCGGGCCGCGGATCGTCAAAAGCGCCCCACTGGACGCGACGGGGATGCGCTCGCCCCGGATGGACCCCGTCATCCTGGAGTATTATCAGCGGGAAAGCGGCCTGCCGGGCGTGCATACCAAACGAGGATGTCCGCACGACTGCGTGTATTGCAGCTATCCGGCCATCGAGGGACGCACCATCCGTCCTCGGGACCCGGGGCATGTGGCGGAGGACATGGCCGTACTGGCTCGGGACCACGGAGTGGACCACGTTTTTTTCACCGACTCCGTGTTCAACGACGATCAAGGCCACTATCTGGCCGTGGCCGAGGCCCTGCTCAGACGAAACCTGCCCGTGCGCTGGAGCGCGTTTTTTCGCCCCGGCCCCATTCGCAAGGAGGAATTGGACCTGCTGCTCCGTTCCGGCCTGCTGGGCATGGAGGTCGGCTCCGACGCCCTGGCCGAAGCGACCCTGGCCGGGCTCGGCAAAGGCTTCTGCTGCTCGGACGTGTTGCGGTTCAATGCCGCCTGCGCGGCCCGAGACATTCCCCTGGCCCATTACCTGATCATCGGCGGACCGGGGGAAACCGAGGCCACCATCAGGGAAACCCTGGCCAACCTTGAAAAGATGGAACACTGCGTGGCCTTCATCTACTCCGGTTTGCGCATCCTGCCGCGAACCAGGCTGCACCGCCGCGCCGTGGCCGAAGGCCTGATCGACCGACAAACCTCGCTGCTTCATCCGGCCTATTACCACAGCCCGCTGCTGGATCGGGAAATCATGCACGCAACCGTGAGCCAGGCCCTGCGCGGACGGCGCGACCGCTTTTTCCCGCCGCGAAACGCCCAGGACCGCATGAACGTGATGCGCCGCTTCGGATACCGCGGCCTGATCTGGGATCAGTTGATCACCGCGGAGAAGCAGCGTCGGGAAAAAAATGGGAACGGCCGGGCGAACGGGAGGGCGAACGGCGGCTCGTCAAAAGAGGCTTTTCCCGCCGCATCACCGCATTGCTCCCAAGGAAGCGCCCAAACCGCGCCCTTCTCGCCGCCCCTCGCCGCGCAACACCTCGCGAGCATTTCGACCTCCAAAGCCTGACACCCGACTTCACCCAATCATGCCCACCCTTGACCACAATCGCGTTCTCCTGGTCCATCCTTTGGGATACGCCGCCGGACGGGCCGGTGGAGACATTTCCCGCTTGGCCAACATCATGCCGCCCCTGGGGCTGGCCACAATGGCCGCGTACCTGGAAAAACTGGGCATTGAGTCGGACATCGTGGATTTTTACGCCTGGCCGGACTCGGAACGGCGGATGCGCGACCTGCTGCTGGAAAAGCGGCCAGGGTTCGTCGGCTTTTCCTGCACCACCTCCGCCTTCCTGGACGGGGTCCGGCTGGCCGGGCTGGCCAAGACGGTGCTCCCCGGAGTGCGCGTGGTCTTCGGCGGGGTGCATGTCTCGGCCTTGCGGGAGCGAATGCTGCGCGACCATCCGGTGATCGACCACATCGTCGTCGGCGAGGGCGAGCAGAGCCTGGCGGAGCTGATCCAAACCGAAGGCCGGAGTCACGATGTCCTCGGAGTGATCTCCCGAGGCGCTTGCGCCGACGAAATCGTCTTTGCCGGGCCCCGGCCCCGAATTCCGAATCTGGACGACCTGCCGTACCCGGCCTATGAGCGCCTGCCGGGCTACCCCGGCCGCTACACGCTGCCCGTGTTCAACTACCCCACGACGCCCAATGCCAGCGCCTTGTCCAGCCGCGGATGTCCGTACGCCTGCGCCTATTGCGACCGGTCCGTGTTTGAGCGCAGCTACCGCTTCAATTCCGCCGCCTATCTGTACGACCACATGCGCTATCTCAAGGAGCGCTTCGGCATCCGGCACGTCAATTTCTACGACGACCAGTTCACGTTTCACCTCCAGCGCATCGAACAACTCACGGACCTGCTGACGGATGCGCCCCTGAACATGACCTTCAACTGCGCGGTGCGCGCCGAACACGTCACCGAGCCCTTGCTTGGCCGCCTCAAGGCCGCCGGATGCTGGATGATCAGCCTGGGCATCGAGACCGGGGATCAGGATCTGCTTCGCGCCATGAACCGCAAGGTGGACCTGGAACAGCTGGCCGAACGCGTCCGGCTGATCAAGAAGGCCGGCATCCGCGTCAAAGGGCTGTTGATGATCGGCCTGCCCGGCGAGACCGAGGAAAGCGTGGAAAAAACCCGAAGATTTCTGTTCTCCCTGCCCGTGGACGACTTCAACCTGACCAAGTTCACCCCCTTCCCCGGCGCTCCGGCCTACGCGACCATCCGCGACCACGGGGAGTTCGACGAGGATTGGAACCGCATGGACTGCATGCACTTCATGTTCGTGCCCCGAGGTTTTACCCGTGAACGCCTGGAAAAGCTGCACGTCTCCTTCTACCGCCAACACTACCAGCGCCCCCGGGTTCTCCTGGACTACGCCACCATGCTCTGGCGCTCCCCGGACAGTTGGCGTCGGTTCCTCCTCAATCTTGGATCATTCATCCGCTTTGCGCGGGGCCGGGACAGGTTCGATGGTGCGTGACACGGAGCGTAACCGGGAACCCCGCATCCTCGTGGTCGTGCCCGTGTACAACCACGGGGCCACGCTCAGGCAGGTGGTGGAAGGCGTTTTGGCGGTGCATCCGGACGTGCTGGTGGTGGACGACGGGAGCACGGACCAGGGGCTGGAGCGAATCGCCGACCTGCCCGTTCAGGTCCGGACGCACCGGACGAACCAGGGCAAGGGCGCGGCTGTCCGCACTGCCGCCGAAGCAGCTACGGCCCTCGGCGCGACGCACATCGTGACCATCGATGCGGACGGGCAGCACGATCCCGGCGATTTGCCCCGTTTTCTCGACGCCGTCCGAAATCACCCTCTGGCCGTGATCGTGGGCGCACGGGATTTCGCCGCGGCCAACGTGCCCCGGGCTTCCAGGTTCGGACGCCGGTTCTCCAATTTCTGGCTGCGTGTTCAGACCGGCCGCAAACTCCTGGACACGCAAAGCGGTTTCCGGGCCTACCCCGTGGCCCTGTTCGAACACCTGAAGTTCACCGAAACCCGCTACGCCTTCGAGGTGGAGGTGCTGGTCCGCTCGGCCTGGGCCGGGCTGGATCTGCTGGACGTGCCCGTAAGGGTCCACTATCCCCCGGCTGAGCAACGGGTTTCCCATTTTCGAGCGTTCATGGACAATGTCCGGATATCCTGGCTGAACACCCGGCTGACCCTGCGCTCCATGCTCCCCTGGCCCCATCGCCGGATCATCGAACGGACCCAGGGGAGCGCGGCCATAAGCGTCATTCGGCCGATCCAGTCCCTGAAGATCCTGCTGCGCGAAGCGGTCACGCCGAGCGGTCTGGCCAGGGCCGCGTTCCTGGGCGTGTTTTTGGGGACATTGCCGCTGGTGGGCATCCATACCATGGCCATCCTGTTCACGGCCGGGTATCTGGGCCAGAACCGGGTGGTGGCCGTGGCCGCCAGCCAGTTGTGCATGCCGCCGCTGGTGCCGGCGCTGTGCATCGAGGTCGGCCATTATCTGCGCCACGGCTCATGGCTGACGGAGTTCACCGTCCAGACCCTGGGCCATCAGGCCCCGGCCCGGCTCTGGGAATGGGTGCTCGGTTCCCTGGTGCTGGCCCCGATCCTGGCCGCCCTGGTGGCCGCGACGACCTTCGTCGCGGCCCACCTGCTGCTCCCGTCCATCCGGCGCGGCCCGAAAGGGAGCGACGCATCATGACCCGCTCCACTCCCCCTTCCTGGTCCAGCCGGAGCATCGCCGCCGGATGGCAGCACCAGTTCTTCTATCTGGCCGTTCGCCTGGGCGGGCGTCGCCTGGCCTATGCCTGGACCTACCCGGTGGTTGCGTATTACCTGCTCTTTCGGCCCCGGCTTCGGGCCAGAACCCGGCATTATCTCCGCCGTCGTTTTCCGAACCACGTCGGTTTCCGGGCCTTCAGGGACAGTTTCCGGCTCAGCCTTTCCTTTGCCCAGGCCCTGGTGGACCGGGCCAGGGCGGGCATTCTCGGACCCGAATGCCTGGCCGTTCGCTTCGACGGGATTCAAGCGCTCCGGGAGTTGCTTGATCAAGGACGGGGACTGATCCTCATGGGCGCCCACGTGGGCTGCTGGCAGGCGGCCATGTCCGGCCTGAACAGGCTTCAGGTTCCGACGCACCTGCTGATGCAGCGGGACCAGGGCGACGTGGACCGGCACTACCATGAGCATCTGGGAGGAGAACCTCCGTACCGGATCATCGACCCCAACGGCTTTCTCGGCGGGGCCGTGGAAATCGTCCAGGCCCTGGGACGCGGGGAAATCGTCAGCGTCATGGGCGACCGGATCTTCGGCCACGATGAGAACCATCTGGAGCTGCCGTTTCTGGGCGAACCGGCCGCCTTTCCGGTAGGGGCCTACAAAATCGCCGCCACCACCGGGGCGCCCGTGGCCGTGCTCTTCTCGCGCAAGACCGCTCCCGACGCCTATGCCCTGGACCTGGCCCGGGTGATCCGGGTCCCCCGAATCCGAGACCGTCGGTTGGAGGCCCTGCGACCGTTCGCCCTGGAATTCGTGGAATCCCTGGAAACGTATGTCCAGGCCCATCCCTACCAGTTCTACAACTTTCACGACATGTGGAACACACCAAAATAACGAATTAAACCAAGTTCGAAGCGAGCAAAGGACGATACAATGACCTTCAAGGAAAAAGTCAAACAAACCCTGGTCGAGGAACTGAATCTGGAGGACGTCTCCCCCGAGGATATTGACGACGACGCGCCGCTCTTCGGCGAGGGACTGGGGCTGGACTCCCTGGACGCCGTGGAACTGGTGGTGATCATCCAGAAGCACTTCGGCGTGGTCATCGCGGACATGGAGCAGGGTCGGGCGGCCTTTCAATCCGTCAACGCGCTGTGCGACTTCATCCAGGAGCGCAATCCCCAGTGAGCGTACCGTGTCCCAACCATACCGCGACCAGCCCCGTGCCGGTATCCGTAACGGGAATGGGATGCATCTGCGCTGCCGGTTTGAACCTGGAGCAATGCCTGGAAACCATCTTTTCCGGCCGGCGCGCCCCGGCCCCGCCTGGGCGATTTCAGAGCAGCCATCCCACGGCATACCCCGTCTTTGAGATCCCCGAAGCGTTTTTCGCGGAGAACCAGGATACCCGCCGGACCTTGACCGTGCGCTTCGCCCTGCACGCGGCCCGTGAAGCCCTCCGGCAGGCGGGCTTGTCCGCGGATCGTTGCCGAACGTCGCGCATTGGGGTGTGCATCGGCACCACCGTGGGCGGCACGCTGAACAGTGAGGAGTTTTACCGAGAGTACCTCCAATCCCTGCATCCGGACATGGAGCCGGTTCGGCGCTACCTGCGCGGCAACCCCGCCTCGGCCATCGCACGGGAATTCGGATTCCGGGGGCCGTGCCAGACCGTGACCAACGCCTGCTCCTCTGGCACGGACGCCATCGGGATCGGAGCCGGGTGGATCCGGGCGGGGTTGTGCGACGTGGTGGTGGCCGGGGGCGCGGACGAGCTGTGCCGGGTGACCTACAACGGCTTCGCTTCCTTGAAGATCATGGATTCGGAGCCGTGCCGCCCTTTTGACCGGGCTCGCCGGGGGCTGAATCTGGGAGAGGGCGCGGGGATCATGATCCTGGAGGCCCAGCCTTCGGGAAAAGAGACGGAGAAGGGAGTATTGGGGGGGAATCCCGAGAAAATTCTCGGAAAAATTCTCGGAAAAATTCTCGGATACGGAACGGCCTGCGACGCCCACCACCTGACCGCGCCGCACCCGGAAGGACTGGGCCTCAAAAACGCCCTGGCCGAGGTTTTGCGCATCGCCGGTCTGACCCAGGACGACATCGCCTTTGTCAATGCCCACGGCACGGGAACCAAGGACAACGACGCCGTGGAAAGCAAGGTTTTGGCCGAGGCCTTGCCCGCCGTCCCGTTCCTGTCCACCAAAGGGGCCACTGGGCACGCCCTCGGCGCCGCCGGGGCCATCGAAGCCGTGCTCAGTCTGGCGTTTCTGCGCCTGGGCAAGGTCCCCGCGAGCCCCGGATTCAGCGATCCGGGCGAGGACATCGCCCTGTCTCCCCTCACCACAACGACCAACCGCGACCAGCCCCACGCCCTGTCCCAATCCCTGGCCTTCGGCGGGACCAACAGCGTCCTGGCCCTTTCCCGGTGAGAGGGAGACGAAAATCAGGAACCCGGATTCAGACGCAGGGACAGTTCGCGGAGCTTGTCGGCCATGTGACGGATGGCCTGGATGCGTTCGGGGTGAGCGTGGATGCGGCGATAGAGCCATTCGGCAAGGTAGACCAACTCGGATTCGCTCAGGTCGGGGCGGGAGCGCCCGGCGGCGAATATCTCCAGCAGCTCCCGACGGGCTTGTTCCCTGGCGGCGATGGCCTGCATGATGCCCTGGGCCGCGGCGTCCCGCTCCAGGCGTTCGGCCAGAATCCGGACCTGGTCGTCCGGGGCCTCTTCCTGGGCGGTCAACAGCTCGGTCTCGGCCACCTGATAGCGGGAGTGGGCGGCATAGGCCTTGGTCTGGGCCTGGAACCACCGCTCCATCAGGGCCGGAGCGTTTTGATGGTCCGCGTAGCTTTGCACCGCCTGGGCCAGGGCCGCTGCGGAACCGGACAGCAAACGGTAAAACTCCTGCTGCTCCTGGATGGTCAGGCCGCGCTCTTCGGGTGACGCCGCCGGAAAGGACCACCGGGCCGTCCGAAGCGCTTCATCCAAAGACTGTTCGAAGACCGGCACGAACAACGCCCAGACGTTGTCCAGGATCTCGGGCTGAAGCAGGTTTCGGAATATCTCCTCCCTGCCCTGGACCAAAGAACCGCTTTGATGGTCCAGACCGACCAAGTCCATGCCGTAGCGCCGATTCAGGGCCGAAAACTGGAATTGCAGCCGTCCCCGGGCTTGGGGATTGAACTCGGACTTGGGCGGATGATATCCGGCCACGATCCGCTGGGCCAGGTCGTTGAAAAACGCTCCGCTGATGTTCGTCGGTCCGGTGGGCTGGGGTTCATCCAAAGAGTCTTCCAGGGCGTCTTCCAGAGGGCCTTCCAGAGTGTCCGGCCGGGTTTCCGGCTGGGTTTCCGGCACGCCGGGATCATCCGTCTCGTCGGGCGGGGCAATTGATGGGTCAGGTGGAGACCCGGGAGTTTCTAAGGGCTCGCCATCAAGCAAGTCCCTACCGAAGGGGGAATCGGAAGGAAGAGTCGGGAGGGGCGCGACGTATCGTGAGTCCGCGGGAGCTTGCGGTTCGGGAGCAACCGTCCGCGCGGGGGGAACATCCACCAGCGCCTGCTCATCTCCGGGACGCCACACCAGGATCAAGACCGCAGCGGCCAGGACCACCGCGCCGATTGCGACCATCAGGACCTTGCGCACGACGCCCCTCCTTATGTTCGACAGGGTTACTTCACGGCTTCATAAATCCGCATCGGAGGAATGTTCAGCAGTTCGAACTCGGATTTGACGTTCCGGAAAAAATGCTCCAGATGCACGAACAGGTGGTCGTCCTTCTGGTAGAACGTCTGGTAGGCCAGAAATTTGCCGTTCTCGGCCAGGATCTGGTGGGTTTGATGAATGATTTCCTGTCGGGTTTGTTGGTCGAGGTAGGAAAAGGGAATTCCGGAAATGATGTAGTCCGGCTTGCCCGGCAACTGCCCGTTGACCAGGGCGCCGACGTTTTCCACGCTGTCGTTGAAGATGTGCACCCGCTCGTTGCGAAACGCCTTGGTCAGACATTTAAACATGTCCTTGTTGCGCTCGATCAGGACGAGATGAGCGCTGGGCCGCATTTTTTTGAGCAGATACTCCGTGAACACGCCGGCCCCGGGGCCGTATTCGACGATCACGTTGGCCTGGGTAAAATCGATCTTTTTGCACACCCGTTTGACCCCAAAGGGGGATGTCGGCGTGATGGAGGCGACGTTTTTGTCGCGCAAAAAACATTTCACATAGTTGACTGTGCTCATGACGCTGCTACTTCCGTGTTGAGTTGTTTGAATTATTGTGGGCTCCCAGGTCCAAAATAGCAAGCGCGCGTCGCTTGGATAATTTTGACAACCCGGCCAAAGGATGCTTTGTTCCCAGGGGCTTGCCTTCAGCCGACCCAAGGCGGGATTTCATCATCGATTTCGTGGCCGAAAAAGCTTGGCTCCGCTCGCCGAAGACGGCATCCCCATGTTCGGCTGGTAAGCCATACATGCTGTTTTTTTCAAATGTCAATGCGCGCCCATGCGGCGCCTGAAATGCATTCCGATCGACACGGAACCAGTCAGGAGCGAACTGATGAACCATATCGAGCAAATGGCCGACGAACTGGCGACCGAAGTCATTTCCGAAGCCGCGCAGACGTTTTTCGGGCAACGCAAGGCCCTTGAAGAAGAAATGGACCAGTTCATGACCCGTTCCCGGCAAGTGCAGGAACTGGGCAAACGGGCCATCCACGTGCAAAACGTCCTTTACGGCGTCTTACTGGACGCGGAGTCGATCCAGCTCTTTTACGCCGACCTTGGCCTTCCCGCTCCGGCACACCCCAGCCCCGCCCCTAGGGAGGAAATCGCGCGCCAACTCTCCAAGCCCGCTGCCTGGACGCTACGCGGCAGATACTCTAAATTGCTGCTTTCCGCGTACTCTCGCACCCAGGCTGAAGTGGACGCCTATCTGCACGGCGGATACAGGGACGATCCAACGCACCCCAAACGCAAAATCGCTTTCAGCGGATATCTGAGGCTGGTGGAGTGGGCGGAAAAGCTGAACCGGACCATCACCAAGCTGAACACGGAACAGGCCCCTGGAGAGGTGCTTCAATTCGTGAAAAGGCTGGATGCCCGATCCTGCTCCATGGAAAAGGCCGCCGGAGCATCATGCGAAATCGGCAGGGACCGGGGCATGCTGTTCACGTGCATTGATTTCGCCTCGCTGTGCCTGCCCGTTTTTCCGGAGTACCCGCCCCCGGACACCGTGCAAAAAACCATCCGGCAATTCGCCAAGACAACCTGCGCCCGTCGCGAAGCGGACGTTCGCGAGTTGTTGCGGGATATGGGAAAAGCGGGCGCGTAGCCGGCAACCATCCTCAACCATCAACCCGTTCCTTCGGGAGGAATCGTGACGTCCGTCGAGAAGAAACGCAAGGGAATCATTCTGGCCGGAGGCTCGGGCACCCGGTTGTATCCGCTGACCAGGGCCACGAGCAAGCAACTGATGGCCGTGTACGACAAACCGATGATCTACTATCCGCTGAGCATGCTGATGCTGGCGGGCATCCGGGAAATCCTGGTCATCACCACCCCCGAGGACGGTCCGGCCTTCCGGAACCTGCTCGGCGACGGAACCCAATGGGGCGTCCGATTGGAATACGCGGTCCAACCCGATCCCGGCGGCATTGCCCAGGCTTTTTTGATCGGCCGCGACTTCCTGTCTGGCGAGGGATGCGCCCTGATACTCGGGGACAACATTTTTTACGGCCACGGATTGACCGATAAACTACGCCGAGCCATGACCGCCCATCACGGAGCCACGGTGTTCGGGTACTGGGTCAGCGACCCGGAGCGCTACGGCGTTGTGGATTTCGACGACCAGGGCCGAGCCCGAAGCATTGAGGAAAAGCCTGTGGTTCCCAAGTCCAACTGGGCCGTTACCGGCCTCTATGTGTACGACCACCAAGTCGCCAAAATCGCCTCCGAACTGCAACCCTCCTCTCGCGGTGAGCTGGAGATCACCGACGTGAACATGGCCTACCTCCAGCGCGAGCAGTTGCACGTGGAGTGCCTGGGCCGCGGCTATGCCTGGCTGGATACCGGCACCCACGCTTCCCTGCTCCAAGCCGGCAATTTCGTGCAGACCATGGAAGAGCGTCAAGGATTGAAGATCGCCTGCCCGGAGGAGATCGCCTACGCCAACGGCTGGATCAGCGCCGACGAGGTCCTGGAGCTGGCCAAACCGCTGCGCAAAAGCGGATACGGCCGATATCTTGAGGCCCTGGTCCGCCGCGACCCGCGCTTCTCCGATCAGGAGCCCCGGCCATGAACGTCCACGTCACGCCCCTCGAAGGGGTTGTGTTGGTCGCTCCAAAAGTCTTCGGCGATGCTCGCGGCTTTTTCCTGGAAACGTTCCAGGCCCAGCGCTATAAAGAAACCGGCATTCATGCCCCATTCGTCCAGGACAACCACTCCCGGTCCGCCCGGGGCGTGCTGCGTGGGCTGCACTACCAAATCGAAAGGCCCCAGGGAAAACTGGTCATGGTCACCAAGGGCGCGGTATTCGACGTGACCGTGGATATCCGCCGAAACTCGCCGACCTTCGGCCAATGGTTCGGGGCTGAACTTAACGACGAAAACCATCACCAGCTCTACGTTCCTCCCGGGTTTGCCCACGGATTCTGCGTGCTCTCGGACCAAGCGGACTTCATTTACAAATGCACCGAATACTACACCCCGGAACTGGAGCGCTCCATCATCTGGAACGACCCGGACATCGCCATCGTCTGGCCCCTCAAAGCCCCCAGCCTCTCGGCCCGGGACGCCCAGGCCCCGCGCCTGAAAGACGTCCCACCCGCCGATCTCTTCTGATCCCGTCGCCCCCACCCCGCTCTCCACGGCCGGAATGCACAGCGCATCCCGGCCGTTTGTTTTTTCGCCGCTATCTCTCCGATCCATCGAAAAATCAAATCGATCAAACTTGACGTCATTCGTGAATCCGATTGGACGGAAACTCCAAAAACCGTGTATGCAGCGCCAGATCATGTTCGAACTTCATTTCACCTGTCCAAAGCAAGGCAAGGAATTCCGATCCGCGCGATGGTCCGTGGATCCGGACCTGGAAGCCGTCACCGACCCGGAAGGCCGCAAAAACCTGCGCGGCCTGGTCCACGTCCCCTGTCCCTTCTGCGACGAACCCCACTCCTACGCCCCGGACGCACTGGCATGCCCTCTCCAGGCCTCGAACGCCGATCAAGTACCAGGCTCCCAACACTGACCTCTGACTCCTGACCTCTGTTTTCTGCCTTCATCCTTCATCCTTCAACCTTCACCCCAAAGGAGGACCCCCCCCATGTCTCGGGCCGTTAAAAACATCTTCGCCACCACCCTGGGCATCATCGCCGTGGGTTCGATCATCGGCGTGGTGGCCGGTTTTCTGCAGCAGGCCGGAAACCCGGCGAACATGGCCATCTGCGTGGCCTGTTTCGGTCGGGACATCGCCGGGGCCATCGGCATTCACCGTGCCGCAGTGGTCCAGTATCTCCGCCCGGAGATTTTGGGCTTTGTCCTGGGCTCCTTTGCCGCGGCCCTGGCCTTCAAGGAATTCAAACCCAGCGGCGGCTCCGCGCCGGTGACCCGGTTCGTGCTGGGGATGATCGCCATGATCGGAGCCCTGGTCTTTCTGGGGTGCCCCTGGCGGGTGATCCTGCGTCTGGCCGGCGGGGACGGCAACGCCCTGTTCGGGCTGGCCGGATTGGCCGCCGGAGTGTGGATCGGCACGCTGTTCTTCAAAAAAGGCTTCAATCTCGGTCGCGGCCAGGTCCAAAGCTGGAGCGCGGGACTGATGATCCCCCTGCTCATGCTCGGCCTGCTGGCCTTGCGGCTGCTGTATCCACCCGTTCCCGGCGAGGCCCAAAGCGGCGTGCTCTGGTACTCCCTGAGCGGACCGGGCGCGGCCTACGCTCCATTGGGCTTTTCCCTGGCCGCGGGCCTGGGCATCGGCTTTCTGGCCCAACGCAGCCGGTTCTGCACCATGGGCGCGATCCGGGACGTGATCCTGTTCCGCCAGATGTACCTGATGTACGGATTCATCGCCCTGCTGGTCGCGGCGTTCATCACCAACCTGTTCCTGGGCCAGTTCAACCCCGGATTTGAGGGCCAGCCCGTGGCCCATACCATGGGGCTTTGGAACTTCCTGGGCATGGTGGTGGCCGGCCTGGCCTTCGCTCTGGCAGGCGGGTGCCCCGGCCGACAGTTGTTCATGACCGGCGAGGGCAACACGGACGCCGGAATCTTCGCCCTGGGCCTGCTGGCCGGGGCGGCCCTGGCCCATAACTTCGGCCTGGCCAGCTCGCCCGCGGGCATCGGCCCCCACGGCATGGCCGCGGTGATCATCGGCCTCGCGGTGCTGGTGTTCATCGGCGTGGCCAACTGCAAAAAATCCTGAAGACGGAGAAACGATCATGGCACGACAACACATTGACGCACGCGGCTTATCCTGCCCCCAACCCGTGCTCCTGGCCGCCAAGGCCATGGACGCGGCGGACGGCGGAGAACTGGAAATCCTCATTGACAACGAAGCCAGCCGGGAAAATGTCGGACGAGCCGCCCAAAGCAAAGGCTGGACCGTGGCGGCCAGCGAGGAAGTGGACCAGGATTTCCGCCTGGTGTTGACAAAGTGATCGGCTTCCTCCGCAACCTGTTCGGCAAGAAGGATGACGCCAAGCGCGGCGTCTCCGAAAAGGGCCTGCTGCTCTACCACAGCACCGGCGAGGTGATCCGGGCCGAGACCCTGCTCAAGGAGGCCGGGGTGGCGGTGGCGGTCAAGGGGCCGCCACCGGATCTGCGCCAGGGCTGCGACATGGTCATCGAGTTTCCGCTGCTGGAGGAGATGCGCATCCGCGAGCTGCTGGAACAGGCGGGCCTCGCCCCCATGCGCGTGGCCGCGGCCCAGGACCATCTCCTGGAGCCCGTGTCCCTGTACCATGTCAAGGATTTCGGGGACTACCTGATGGTCCGGGCCGCGAACATGAAGATCACCATGGACAAGCGGGACCGCCGGATCGTCAACGTCTCCGGCGGAGGCTGCCCGGACGTGCCCTTTCTGGCGGAAACCCTCGTGGGCAAGGTCCTGGACCAAGCGCCGGAACCTCGCTCCCTGGGCCGAACCCTGTGCGGCTATTCCCTGCAACTGGCGTTCGAGGAGTTGCGCCGCCGATGTCCTGGCTGATCGTGGGCAGCGTGCCCCGGGCCGACTTCCCCCTGGTCCGGGGCGACTACGTGCTCCAGGGCGACACGCTCATCTTGAACGGCCGACATGCGGACGAACAGCGCATCCGCGTGGCCCGAGGCACCCCGGCCCTGATGGCCGTGGCCGCCGCGGCCGCCGAGGTGCTGGGCATCCCCGCGCCCCAAGCCCTGGTGGCCGGAGACATCGGCACCGGGGAAGGCAGTCGGGCGGTTTACGCCCATCTTGTGGAAAACATCGACCAGATCGATCATGCCGGCCTGACCTTTCACTACCTGCTGCCGGACATCGCCTGGCACAATCAGGTGCTCTGGGCCCTGGAAGCCAGAAACCCGGCCCCGCTCTTGGCGGCGGACGCCGGGTTCATGTACGCGGCCAAGATGAGCGGCTACGCCGCTCACTACGACCTCTTCACCCCGGACGCCGGGGAAATGGCCTTCCTGGCCGACGAGGTCGCCCCGCACCCGTTCTACACCCGGGGCTTTCTGCTCCAGGAAGAGGACCGGGTCCCCGAGCTGATTGAGCGGGCCTACGCCGAGGAAAACGCGGCCAGGCATCTGCTGGTCAAAGGCAAGACGGACTACGTGGTCGCCCAAGGGACGACAGTGGCCGAAATCAGCGCCCCGGACGTCCCGGCCATGGAACCCATCGGCGGCACCGGAGACAGCCTCACCGGCCTGGTCACGGCCCTGCTGGCCTCGGGCATGGAGATGACCCAAGCCTGCCGCACCGCGGCCCTGGCCAACCGCCACCTCGGCCACCTCGCCAACCCCACCCCGGCCTTCGGCGTGGCGGATTTGTTGCCGTTTGTGCGGAGGGCGTTGGAGCGGGCGCTGGAATAGGGGAGATCGTCTACCCTGAAACAACAACGCCCCCTTCCCGCGATTCTTGCGGGAAGGGGGCGTTTTATGTGCCGGTGGCGGGCTGACAAGAAGAGAACGAGCGAGCCGCTCCTACGCCAACCGCGCACCAGTAGAAATGATTTCCTGAACAAACGAGTCGGGATGCTCAAAGTCTTTCCGGGAAAAGGAATGCGGCTCAATGCATGCGTCCATGGACCGGGTGAACTGCATCAAGCGCACATCCTCGTCATATCCGTCAATCTCGTCCTTGTCCCAGAACACGGCCAGATCGATGTCGCTTTACCCGTGGGCCGCGCCCTTGGCATGGGAGCCGAAGAGGTACAAGCTGAAAACCGGAATGTTGTTTTCCCGCAGTATCCTCATATAATCTCGGATCACGTTTACTATGCTTGCGGCAACAGTTGCCTGAGCCATTGACGCATCTCCTTGATTTGTTCCGTCATATACTCCCATAAGTTTTATGATTCATAACGGCCTGCATTACAGGAAGGGCGATGTTTTATCGCCCGTTCCTTGTAGATGCAGAGGTTATGGTCAACAACCTACAGGATTTGTTTATAGCAAAAAAATAAAAACAATCTATTCGCATCGGAACCTTATGTTTACTGTTGTTGCCGTCCATCCGGTTGCGCCACCCGTTTCGTCGCTTTTGACTTTGACATCCTTTTCGCCGCATGCCACTTTGGCTTTTTCCAGGGCTTTCATTCTAAGCGTACCGTGACTAATCCCCAAATTACTAGCTTCAGTAATATACATTTCATTCTCACTTATTTTCACCATCCCTGACTTTGCACAGCCAGACACTGCTATTGTCATTAATAAAACCAAAATATTTTTTCTCATCCTCAACGCCTTTCAAATTGTAGAAATATAATAGAAACATATAAAGCGCATCTATGGTTTGCCCAAATAACGAAAAGTGTCCAGACCGGTGAATCGGCTTTCCTCGGAGTCCTCGGCATCTTAAGCAAAACGGACGGTTCTCGGCCCCAGAAACCTTGGCTGTTGACAGCCCGGCCCTCAATTGTCCTTGAACACCTCGTCAACATTCTTGGCGTCCAGGATTCGTTCGGCCCAGAGGTCAAGCTGTTCAGGCGTGGCTTTGCGGAGGCGCTCCTGGACGTCCATGTCCGTGATGCTTTTGCCGAAGCGCTTGGTGATTTGGCGCTGGATAATGGCTTGGCGGCCCTCAATGCGACCATCTTGTTTCCACTGCTCAGCTATCGTCATAATCTTTCCCTCCATGTTCAGGGGAACGTTTTCTTTGACCAGATCATGCACGACGCCACGTTCAATGTCCATGATCTGGGAGAGGTAGCGAGGGATGGTTCAATTTGACAGGACTTTAACCGCATCGCGCCAAATCCAGCCTTTTCCGCAATAATTTCTGCATGTTAACCTGGCCCTTTGCGTAAGACCCTACTGATATCTCTGCTTTTTTGTCAAAAAAACGTTTAATTTTATA